>NZ_JAPCIY010000029.1:0-47113 GCF_027707645.1 Aeromonas sp. QDB30
GAGCAGTGGCTCAACCTACGACCTCGGAAATGTCTCGGATTCAGGCAGCCTGTCAAGGTATTCGAAGAGTACCGTCAGGCGGCATAGGCGAGTGTCGCACTTCGAAGTTGAATTCGCGTTCTTCTCCTATTGCCTTCCCAAGAAACGGTACAACGATGTTAATGATCATAACAAATACGAAATAGAAAGGGAGCCGGTTAGGCTCCCTTTGGTACGCTGATATCATTATGGCTGAGGCGGATACGCAGCCGGACCATTCACGGCCAAGGGCATGTGGCCAGTGCGCCCCTTATCGATTGGTCGCGGCCTTCATCCCTTCCACAAACTCCTTCAGACGGGTGAGCATATGCTCCGGGTTCTGGTGGTGGGTCTCGATGATCTTCACCACTGCCGAACCCGAGATGGCGCCGGCGGCGCCAGCCTTGATGGCATCGCGTACCTGGGCCGGTTCGCTGATGCCAAAGCCGAGCAAGGCGGGGGGGGCGTTGAACTCGCGCAGGGAGTTGATGAGGCCCTCCACCGGCATGCCGGCCTTGGTCTCGGCACCGGTCACGCCAGCACGGCTCACCAGATAGGTGTAACCGTTACCCAGCTCCGCCACCTGCTTCAGGGTTTCGGCGTCGCCATTGGGCGGGGCGATAAAGATGCTGTCGATGCCGAACTTGTCGGCCGCCGCCTTGTAGGGGGCGCACATCTGCACCGGCACGTCGGCCACCAGCACCGAATCCACCCCCGCCTGCTGGCACTTCTCGTAGAAGCCGTCGATGTGGCGCACATAGACCAGGTTCGCGTAGACCAGGAGGCCAATGGGGAGCTGCGGGTACTTGGCGCGGATGCGGGCGAGCAGGCCGAAGCAGTCGTCCGGGGTGGTGTGGCTGGCAAAGGCACGCAGGGCGGCACCCTGAATGGTGGGGCCGTCCGCCACCGGATCGGAGAAGGGAATACCGAGCTCGAGGGCGTCGGCGCCCCCTTGGACCAGGGCATCGACGATGGCCAGGGACAGTTCGGGGGTGGGGTCACCCAGCATCACGAAGGGCACGAAGGCGCCCTGATTGGCCTTGTCCAGACGGGAGAAGAGTTGAGCGTAACGGTTCATGACAAGGTTCCTTCTTTTTCAAAGATGTCGGCAACGGTGAAGATGTCTTTGTCGCCACGGCCGGAGAGGTTGACGATGAGCACCTGCTCTTTTTCCGGTTCACTGCGGGCCATCTTGAGGGCATGAGCCAGGGCGTGAGAGGACTCCAGCGCCGGGATGATCCCTTCGGATTTGGCCAGCTCCTGGAAGGCGTCCAGTGCCTCCTTGTCGGTCACCGAGGGGTACTCGGCGCGGCCGATGGCGGCCAGGTGGGCGTGCTGGGGGCCGACGGAGGGGAAGTCCAGCCCCGCCGAGACGGAGTAGGACTCCTGGATCTGGCCCTGGTTGTCCTGCATCAGGAAGGAGTGCATGCCAAAGAAGACCCCCTTGCTGCCGTGACCCAGCGGCGCGCCGTGCTCGCCGCTCTCGATGCCGTGACCACCGGGTTCGACCCCGATAAGGCGCACTTCAGGGTTGTCGATAAAGTCCGCAAACATGCCGATGGCATTCGAGCCGCCGCCGACGCAGGCGATCACCGCATCCGGCAGGCGCTCCTCCTTCTCGAAGCACTGGGCCTTGGCCTCTTCCCCGATCATCTTCTGGAACTCCCGCACGATAGTGGGGAAGGGGTGGGGGCCGGCGGCGGTACCGAGCAGGTAGTGGGCGGTTTCATAGTTGGCAGCCCAGTCGCGCAGTGCCTCGTTGCAGGCATCTTTGAGGGTGCTGGAGCCGGAGTGCACCGGGATGACGGTGGCGCCCATCAGCTTCATGCGAAATACGTTGGGCTTCTGGCGCTCGCAATCCTTGGCGCCCATATAGACCCGGCACTTGAGGCCGAGCAGGGCACAAGCCAGGGCAGTGGCGACGCCGTGCTGACCGGCGCCGGTCTCGGCGATGATCTCGTGCTTGCCCATGCGCTTGGCAAGCAGGGCCTGACCCAGCACCTGGTTGGTCTTGTGGGCGCCGCCGTGCAGCAGATCTTCACGCTTGAGGTAGAGGCGGGTCTTGGTGCCCTTGGTCAAATTGCGGGTGAGGGTGAGCGGTGTCGGGCGACCGGCGTACTCGGTCAGGAGCGCCTGAAACTCGGCGACGAAGGCCGGATCATCCTTGGCATCGACAAAGGCCTTCTCCAGCTGGAGCAGGGCGGGGATGAGGATCTGGGGCACATACATACCACCAAATTCACCGAAAAACGGATTGAGCAGGGTCATACATTATTCCTTGTGCTTATGGGCAAACGCAGTTCATTAATTCGTTGAATGAGTCACGGGGCGCTCACAGTTGGCGCAGGGCACCAAAGGCGGCCGCCAGCTTGTGGGCATCCTTCCTGCCCGGGGCACTCTCCACCCCGGAGTTGAAATCAAGGCCCACACAGCCCACCCGGGCGGCCTCGAGGGCGTTGTCGGGGTTGAGCCCCCCTGCCAGCATCAGTTTGCTCTTGTCGAGCCCGGCCAGCAGAGTCCAGTCGAACGCCTGACCGGTGCCGCCGCTCTGGCTGCCGACTTTCGTATCCAGCAGCAGGCGATCCGCCGGGTAGTCGAGGGCGGGCAGGGGCTCGCCACTTGTGACTCCAACCGCTTTCCAGATCTGGCAGCCTGCCGGCAGCAGCGCGCGCAGTGCCTCGACATAGGCGGCATCTTCATCCCCGTGCAGTTGCACGGCGGCGAGCCCCAGCGCATCCACCGTCTTGGCGATGGTGGCGGGCTGGGCATTGCGAAACACCCCGACGTAAGAGAGCGGCGCACCCGCCATCACGGCGCGGGCGGCGGGAATGTCCACGTAGCGCGGGCTTTTCGCCACAAAGATAAGGCCGCCGAACACGGCGCCCGCCTGATGGGCGGCGGCGGCGTGCTCGGGACGAGTCAGGCCGCACACCTTGTTCTGGCCGAGCACGAGCTTGCGCACCGCGGCCTCCAGATCCGGCTCCGCCATGAGGGAAGAGCCCACCAGGAAGCCCTTGGCGTGGTGGCGCAGGGCCGCCACCTGGGCGCGGTGGTTGATGCCGGATTCGCTGATCACCACCCGATCCCCCGGGATCCTGGCCGCCAGCTGCCGGGTGCGGGCGAGATCGACGCTCAAATCCCGCAGATCCCGGTTGTTGATGCCAATCACCGGGGCGCCGAGGTCGATGGCGCGGGTCAGCTCCTCCTCGTTGCTCACCTCGGTGAGCACTCCGAGGCCCAATTCTTTCGCCACTTTGAACAGGGCGCGATACCCCTCGTCGGTGAGCACGGAGAGCATCAGGAGGATGGCGTCCGCCTGATAGTGGCGGGCCAGATAGACCTGATAGGGGTCAATCATGAAGTCCTTGCAGAGCACCGGCTGCTGGACGCGGCCCCGTACCCGGGGCAGGAAGGCGAAATCCCCCTGGAAGAACTTCTCGTCCGTCAGCACCGAGATGGCGGTGGCGTAGTGGCCATAGATGTCGGCGATGGCCTCCGGGCTGAAGTCGTTGCGGATCAAGCCCTTGGAGGGGGAGGCCTTCTTGCACTCCAGAATGAAGCGGGTGGAGCCTTGGCGCAGATCCCCCTCGAAGTCCCGATCGCTCGGGGTGAGCGCGTCCTGGAAGCTCGCCAGGGGCTGGCTCTCCTTGCGGGCGGCGACCCACTCCTGCTTGGCCGCCACGATCTTGCCGAGAATGGTCTGGCTGATGGAGGCCATGTTCAGAAAGGCGTGGGGAGCAATGACATCTGACATCTCGTTATCCTTGCGAAGCTGGCTGTTGCCCGTCGGGCGTTCTGGGTGAGTGCCCCTGGGGCACGCTGTGGTGGTGGCTGACATCATGCCTCCTGATGGCTCAGGGTGGCGAGATCCCGGGCGAGGAGGGCGGCCTGGCCGCTTGCCAGCACCGCCAGCACCCGGGCGGCGGCCTGCCGAAAGTCCGGGGCCTCGCCCGCCATGACCAGGAGCGGCGCCACGTTGGCGGCGATGGCGGCGTTGTGGGCCGGGCTGCCGCGCCCTTCCAGGATGGCGGCGGTGATGGCGCGGTTCTCCTCGGGCTCACCGCCCTGGATGGCGCTGACCGGGTAGGTGTCGAGGCCAAAGTCCGCCGGGGTGAGCAAGTACTCGCGAATTTCGCCGTCGCGGATCTCCGCCACCTGGGTCGGGCCGTGGATGGCAATCTCGTCGAGACCGGCGCCGTGCACCACCATACCGGTTTTCAGGCCGAGTGCCAGCAGGGTTTCGGCGATGGGGCGCACCAGCTCGGGGGCATAGACCCCCATCAGCTGATAGCTGGGGCGGGCGGGGTTGATAAGCGGCCCCAAGACGTTGAATAGCGTCCTGGTTTTCAAGGCCTGACGCACCGGCATGGCGTGGCGCACCCCGGCGTGGTACTGGGGGGCGAACAGGAAGCAGACCCCGAGCTCGTCCAGGCAGCGGCGGGCCTGGGCCGGGCTCATGTCGAGCTTGATGCCCATTTTATCGAGCAGATCGCTCGACCCCGACTTACTCGAGACCGAGCGGTTGCCGTGCTTGGCCACTTTCAGGCCGCAGGCGGCGGCCACCAGGGCCGAGGTGGTGGAGACGTTGATGGTGTTGAGGCCGTCTCCCCCGGTGCCGACGATGTCGCAGAAGGCATAGTCCGGGCGCGGGAAGTCGCGGGCTTCGGCCAACAGCGCCTCGGCGGCGCCGGCGATCTCCTCCGGGGTCTCCCCCTTGATCTTGAGGGCGGTCAAAAGGCTCGCGAGCACGATGGGATCCACTTCACCACGAACCACCTGGCCGAAGGCGTCGCGGGCGGCGTCGCGGGTGAGAGACTGACCCTGATAGAGGGTGTTGAGATGTTGATGCATGGTCTCTTCCTTACCGCACGTGGCTTTCTGGACGGGTGACATGGGCGAGGGCCTGGGTGAGCAGGCGGGCCCCTTCGCTGGTCATGATGGATTCCGGGTGGAACTGGAAGCCCAGCACCCGCTCGTCACGCTGCTCGATGGCCATGGGCATGCCCTGATAGTGGGCAATCACCTGCAACTCTTGTGGCACATAGGTGGCCACCAGGGAGTGGTAGCGGGCCACCGGCAAGGGGCTCGGCAGCCCCGCGAAGGCGCCATGGCCGTTGTGCTCGATGAGGGAGCGCTTGCCGTGGACGATTTCCCCCGCCGCCCCGACGGTGCCGCCGTAGGCTTCGCACAGGGCCTGATGACCGAGGCAGATGCCGAGGATGGGCACCCGGCCCCGGGCCAGCTTGATGAGGTCGATGAGGCAGCCCGCCTCATGGGGCGCGCCCGGCCCCGGGGAGAGCACCAGGACGGCGTCCCCTTCGCAGGCGTCGATCTCACTCATGATGCGGCTCGCCTGCAGGCTGTTGCGGTAGATGCGCACCGGGTAGCCCAGGGTGCGGAACTGGTCGACGAGGTTGTAGGTAAACGAGTCGAAGTTGTCGAGCAGGAAGATGTTAGTCATGGCTCACGTCCTTGTGTTGTTCCTGCTGGGCGCTGAGGGCCTGCAGGGAGGTGCCATGGCTGGCAGCGATGGCGGCCAGCACGGCCGCCGCCTTGGCACGGGTCTCGTCCGCCTCGGCCTGGGGTTTGGAGTCATAGACCACCCCGGCGCCGGCCTGGACATGGGCTACCCCCTCTTTCACGAAGGCGGAGCGGATGACGATGCAGGTGTCCATCTCCCCCGCGCCGTTCAGGTAACCCACGGCGCCGCCGTAGCTGCCGCGACGCTTGCCTTCCACCATGCGGATAAGCTCGCTGGCGCGCAGCTTGGGGGCACCGGTCAGGGTGCCCATGTTCATGCAGGCCTGGTAGGCGTGCAGGGCGTCAAGGTCGGCGCGAAGGGTGCCCACCACCCGGGAGACCAGGTGCATGACGTGGCTGTAGCGATCCACTTTCAGCAGATCCTTGACGTAGCGGGTACCGGGGGCGGAGATGCGGGCGATGTCGTTGCGACCCAGATCCACCAGCATCAGGTGCTCGGCCACCTCTTTCTCGTCCTGGCGCAGCTCCAGCTCGATGCGGCCGTCCAGATCCAGGTTGATGCTGCCGTCCGGGTTGAGGCCACGGCGGCGGGTGCCGGCGATGGGGTACATCTCCACCTGGCGGCTGTTGGCGCAGAACTTGACCGCGCTCTCGGGGGAGGCGCCAAACAGGGTGAAGCCCTCGTCCTGCACGTAGAACATGTAGGGGCTGGGGTTGGTCTGCTTGAGGCGGCGATAGGCGGCGACGGGATCCGGGCAGGGGAGGGAGAAGCTGCGGGACGGCACCACCTGGAAGATGTCACCACGGCGGATGAAGCCCTTGAGCTTCTCGACCTCGGCGCAGAACTGCTTGTCCCCCTTGTCGACGGCCAGGACGCCGGTCAGCGGCGCCGAGCCCTGCGGCGCAGGCAGCGGCTGCTGACAGGCCTGCTTGAAGGACTCGAGGCGAGCGGTCAGGCGGGCGTAGCGCGCGTCCAGCTGCTCATCCTCTTCGCCGCCGAACAGGCAGGCCAGCAACTGGGTACTCTGCTTGATGTGGTCGATGGTGATCAGGGTCTCGGCCACATAGAAGCAGTAGTCAGGGCAGTCGTTGCTCCCCTCTGGCACCTCGGGCAAGTCTTCAAAGGAGGCGATGAGGTCGTAGGCGAAGCTGCCCGCCATGAAGAGGGCCTCTTTGCCCTGCTGGCATTGCAGCTCCCGCTGCAGGGTGCGCAGCACGTCCAGCACGCTGCTGCCCTTGAGGCGGCTGTCTTCGTCAAGCTCCCGATCGGACGCCGGGAAGTCGAGGTGCAGCTCGTCCGCCACCCGGGTCTGGGTGATGACGGCGGGCAGGCGCTGCTCCAGCAGGCGCAGCAGGGCGGCGCCGTTGTCGCCGAGGGGGCGCACCTGCACGGCGCGGCCGCGGCACTCGATGCGCAGGCAGGCATCCACCAGCAGCAGGCTCTGGGTACCGGCCTTGGAGTCGATCTCCACCGATTCGAGCAGCAGGTTGTTGGGTCTGTCCTGGCAGAGTCGAGTATAGAGTGCCAGGGGGTCTGTCACATAGGGGGCATTGAGCCGGATGGTATCGAATTCGCCCAGGGGCAAACGGGTCTTGTTGCCTGTCATAATGCCTTCCCTTGCATGTGTTGTGTGTCACCGATGGTCATGGCGCTGTCTCTCTTGAAAATGGGTCGGGTTCGGGTCACGTCAGCGAGTTCGCCATCGCCATGTCAGTGTGCTTCTCTGAATTGTCGGTTTCATCACAGGTCCATTTGCCGGATAATAAAAAAGCCCGCTGGGGTCAGCGGGCTTTTTCTTTGGGTTCTTAACTTGCTGTCAGATTACAGGTACAGCAACGACCACACGCCCGCATGTCAGGGAGTGTGCCACCACCAGATGGTCAGGATGGAAGTCGCTTGCATGAGATTGAGTCCTGTAAAAAGATGTTTGCAATGAAGTGCCTACAGAAAACGATAAAGCCGCGGCCAAGTCAAGTCGCTTTTTTGCCGGCCTTTTCCAGGCAGGTCCCAAACAAGAGCGAAACACGCCGATGAGATTCGATCTTCATTGCCACACCACCGCCTCGGACGGGGTGCTGAGCCCCGCCGACCTGGTGCGCCGCGCCGCCGAAAAAGGGGTGGAGGTGTTAGCGGTCACTGACCACGATACCCTCGACGGGCTTGAGGAGGTGCGCCAGACCATCTTGGCCGACCAGTTGCCACTGCGCCTGGTGAGCGGGGTGGAGATCTCCACCGGGTGGGAGCATCACGAGATCCACATCGTGGCCCTCGGGGTGGACGAGAAAAATCCCCAGTTGCTCGCCTTTCTGGCAGGGCAGCGGGCTCGCCGGGAGGCGCGCGCCGAGGAGATCGGGCGTCGTCTGGAGAAGTGCCTCATCCCGGGCACCTATGAAGAGGCCAAGCAGCTTGCCGGTGACGCCGCCGTGACCCGGGCCCACTTTGCCCGGGTGCTGGTGGCGCGCGGGGTGGCCGACAATATGCAGAAGGTGTTCAAGAAGTACCTGAGCCGGGGCAACAAGGGCTATGTGCCCGCCGAGTGGCCCGGGATGGGGGAGGCCATCGAGGCCATCCACGCCGCAGGCGGGCTGGCGGTGCTGGCTCACCCGAGCCGCTACAATCTCACCGCCAAGTGGATCAAGCGGCTGCTGGTGGCCTTCAAGGCCGTCGGGGGGGATGCCATGGAGGTCTCCCTGCCCCAGCAGAGCCCCCAGGAGCGGGCGAATCTCGGCCAGTGGGCCAGGGAGCACGATCTCTATATTTCGGTGGGGTCCGATTTTCACTTCCCCTCCAACTGGACCGAGCTTGGCCGCCACCTCTGGCTCCCCAAGGAGGGGATGCCGCTGTGGCTCGGTCACCCCGGTCATTTCGGGCTCACCCCCGAGGAGCATGCGGGCCTGCTGGCCAGCCGCTGACCCCCCGGGCCGGCATCTTTGATGCAGGCGAGTCTGCGTCAAACAGGTTAAGGTAGTGTCATGGGCCAAGGGGCCCTTGACCATGAAGCGGGCAACGAGCGTGCCCCCTATCGCGAGAAGAGCATATGAGTCAGCATTTTTACGTACATCCCGACAATCCCCAGGTTCGCCTCATCAGCCAGGCGGTGCAGATCCTGCAAAACGGCGGCGTCATCGTCTATCCCACCGACTCCGGCTACGCCCTGGGCTGCCAGATGGGCAACAAGGATGCCCTGGAGCGCATCTGCCGCATCCGTCGCATCGAGCCGAACCACGACTTCACCCTGGTGTGCCGTGATCTCTCGGAGATCTCCACCTATGCCAAGGTGGACAACACCGCCTTCCGGCTGGTCAAGAACAACACCCCCGGACCCTACACCTTCATCTTCAAGGCCACCAAGGAGGTGCCGCGTCGCCTCATGAACGAGAAGAAGAAGACCATCGGTATCCGGGTCCCGGCCAACAACATCGCGCTGGCCTTGCTTGAGGCCCTCGGTGAGCCGCTGCTCTCCACCACCCTGATCCTGCCGGGCTCCGAGATGGCGGAGTTCGACCCCGAGGAGATTGCCGACAAGCTCGGCAAGCAGCTGGATCTGGTGGTCAACGGCGGGTATCTGGGCGAGCAGCCCACCACTGTGGTGGACTTCTCCGACGACGAGCCCGTGCTGCGTCGCCGCGGTGCCGGGGATCCGACGCCGTTTGAGTGATCTTGCCGACCCCGTGCCCGCGCTGACAACCCCCGCGGGCACGACGGGGGAGGCTTCCCTTCCCCCGCCCATCGCCACCGTGCTGGGGCAGCCCTATCATGAGCTGCCCCAGGACTTGTTCATCCCCCCTGATGCGTTGGAGGTGTTTCTCGACACCTTCGAGGGGCCGCTGGATCTCTTGCTCTACCTCATCCGGCGCCAGCAGCTCGACATCCTCAACCTGCCCATCCTGCAGATCACCGCCCAGTACATGGAGTACGTGGATCTGATGCAGGGGCTCAACCTCGAGCTGGCGGCGGAATACCTGCTGATGGCGGCCTGGCTCGCGGAGATAAAGTCCCGCCTGCTGCTGCCCAAGGCCCCGGAGCTGGAAGACGAGGAGGAGGGAGAAGACCCCCGCGTCACCCTCATTCGTCGCCTGCAGGAGTACGAGCGCTACAAGCTGGGGGCGGAGCGGGTCAATGCCCTGCCGAGGGTGGAGCGGGAGATCTTCGTCGCCGCCGCCATGGCGCCGGATTTTGGTGCCTTGAAGCCATTGGCGCCCGATGTTTCTCTGGTTGAACTCGCCCTTTACATGCAAAGTGTGGTAAAACGCGCGACTCATTTTGAACATCACCAGATCCGCCGCGAGCAGATCCCGACCCGGGTACGGATGGCGGAGATCCTCGCCATGCTCTCCCTGGGCCAGACCCTGCGCCTGGAGCAGGTGCTGCGAGCCGAGGAGGGGCGCATGGGGGTGCTGGTGACCTTCCTGGCCCTGCTGGAGCTGTGCAAGGAACAATTGATCTGGATCTTGCAGGCGGAGCCTCTGGGGCCCATCCATTTTGCCCTGGCCAGTCAGGGGAAAGGGGAGGAGCATGAGCATCTACACTGAGCGAGGGGCTGCGCCAGGGGCGTGGACCCGGGAGGTCCACCGTGGCGCTGCCTGCTGAACGATTGAAGACCCTGATCGAGGCGGCGATCTTCGTGGCGGGGCGTCCCCTCACGGTGAGCGAAATCAAGGGCAGCGTGCTCTCGGACTACCCGGTCACCGGCCGCTATGTCCAGTTGCTGCTGGCAGAGCTCAGACAGGATTACAGCGAGCGGGGGGTCGAGCTCAAAGAGGTGGCCTCCGGCTGGCGTTTCCAGGCCCGCCAGGAGTATGCCGAGGAGCTGTCGCGCCTGTGGAGCGAGCGGGCTCCCCGTTATTCCCGCGCCGTGATGGAGACGCTGACGCTGATTGCCTATCGTCAGCCCATCACCCGGGCGGAGATAGAAGCCATCCGCGGGGTGGCTGTGTCGAGCCAGATCGTCAACACCCTCAAGGAGCGTGGCTGGGTGCGCAGCATCGGCCACAAGGAGGTGGCGGGTCGCCCCGAGCTGCTCGCCACCACCCGTGAATTTCTGGACTATTTCAACCTGCAGAGCCTGGAGCAGCTCCCCGAGCTGGATCCTGAGCTGCAGGCCCCCTTGTCGCTCATGCCGGGCGAGGGCGGTGACGGTCAGCCTCTGGCAGGCCGTGCTGAGCATGAACATGGTGGGGAGGCCAACGGGGCCGTCCCACAAGAGCCAAGGTTGTCCGCGATGTCGGCGGGCAGCGATCAACAATCAGGTAAACCCGATGAGTGAAAAACTGCAAAAAGTATTGGCCCGCGCGGGTCAAGGCTCCCGTCGTGAGATGGAGGCCCTGATCACCGCAGGTCGGGTCAGCGTGGATGGCAAGATCGCCACGCTGGGGGATCGCGTCGAAGTGAACGCCGTGATCCGGGTGGATGGCCACCAGGTCAAGACCCGCGCCGCAGAGGAAGTGATCTGCCGCGTGCTGGCCTACCACAAGCCCGAAGGGGAGATGTGCACCCGCCACGATCCGGAAGGACGTCCCACCGTGTTTGATCGTCTGCCCAAGATGGATGGCGCCCGCTGGATAGCGGTCGGCCGCCTCGACGTCAACACCTCCGGTCTCTTGCTGTTCACCACCGACGGCGAGCTGGCGAACCGCCTGATGCACCCGAGCCACGAAGTGGAGCGGGAATACGCGGTGCGGGTCTTTGGCGAGATCACCGAAGCCATGTTGCAGCGCCTGCGCAAGGGCGTGCAGCTGGAAGACGGCATGGCCAAGTTCAACAAGATCAAGCCCGCCGGTGGCGAGGGGCTGAACCAGTGGTTCAACGTCACCCTGACCGAGGGCCGCAACCGGGAAGTGCGCCGCCTGTGGGAATCCCAGGAAGTGCAGGTGAGCCGCCTGATGCGTATCCGCTACGGCGACGTCAAGCTGGATCGCGGCATCCCCCGCGGCGGCTGGCAGGAGCTGAAACTCCCCGAGGTGAACTACCTGCGCGGCCTGGTGAATCTGCCGAACGAGACCGAGTCCAAGGTGGATCTGCAGCAGGACGGCAAGGCCGGTCGCCACAAGCAGGCCGCCCAGATCCGTCGCGCCGTCAAGCGCCACAAGGAGATGCAGGGCAAGGAGCCGCGCGCGCGCAGCACCACCGCCCGTCGCAAGCCGACCTCCTCCACCCGCAACTCCGGCACCGGCAGCAAGTAAGCCGTCGCCCTGTCGGCCCGGAACAACCCAAGCCCGCACCTTATGGTGCGGGCTTTTTGTTGCCTGTTCCCGCCGGGCTCCTTGAGACTGAATCGCACAGGGGAGAGAAAGGGCCAGACAGGCTCCTCCCCCTCAGAGAGGGGGAGGCCGGGAGGGGGTGGCTGTGGTTTACGCTGAAATAGTTTGTAGCCAAAGGAGCACAGCCATGAGCGAGAGGCCCGTCCGTATTTTCAACCGTGAGGCCACGCTGGATAAACGACGTGAACAAAGAGGCAATCCGACAGAGCCCGAACGGCGATTGTGGCAGGTGCTTCGGGCTGGGCAACTGGGAGTCAAGTTTCGCCGTCAACAAGGCATTGGCCCATACATTGCCGACTTTTACTGTCCCGAGCGGTTATTGGTGATAGAGGTCGATGGTGACAGCCATTTCGACGAGCGAGGCTTGAGCCATGACAAGCAACGGGATGCCTATATGGCGGCCCTGTCGTTGACGGTACTGAGATTTAGCAACAGGGAGGTGATGCAAAATCTACCCGGAGTGGTTGTATCTATTCGGGCATGGCTTGATCACGTCTGACCCCACCCCAGCCCTCCCCTTGCCAGGGGAGGGGGCCAGAGTTGCCTCTGTGTGGGTTGGAGAGCTCATGCTCCTCCCCCTTTTGAAGGGGGAGGCCGGGAGGGGGTTGCGGCCGGGATGCGCGCCAGGAAGGTTGCCCTGCCGGGACGGGCTTGTTAGCCTTTCCCGCACTGATACAGGAGAAACCAATGAGCAAGGTACTGGATGAGCTGCTGGCACTGCTGGCGCTCGAAAAGATCGAGGAGGGCCTGTTTCGGGGCCAGAGCCAGGATCTCGGGTTGCGATCCGTGTTTGGCGGACAGGTGATGGGGCAGGCCTTGTCAGCCGCCAAGCAGACGGTGGCAAGCGACCGCCAGGTCCACAGTTTCCACTCCTACTTCCTGCGCCCCGGGGATGCCAACAAGCCCATCGTCTACGACGTGGAGAACATCCGCGACGGCCAGACCGTCTCCACCCGCCGGGTCAAGGCCATCCAGAATGGCAAGCCCATCTTCTACCTCAACGCCTCCTTCCAGGTGGAGGCCGAGGGCTTCGAGCACCAGGCGAAGATGCCGGCCGGCATCACGCCCCCGGAGCAGCTCAAGAGCGAGCTGGAGCTGGTGCGTCCCTACGAGCAGATGATCCCGGCGGCCCTGCGGGACAAGATCCTGTGCGAGAAGCCCATCGAAATTCGCCCCGTGACCCTGGTGGACCCCATCCGCCCGGATGTTCACGAGCCCCTTCGCTACACCTGGTTCAAGGCCAATGGCCCGGTGCCGGATGATCAGCGGGTCCACAACTACCTGCTGGCCTATGCCTCCGACTTCCACTTCCTGTTCGCCGCCCTGCAGCCCCACGGGGTCTCCTACTGGGAGCCGGACATGCAGGTGGCCACCATCGATCACTCCATGTGGTTCCACCGGGAGTTCCGGCTGGACGACTGGCTGCTCTACGTGGTGGACAGCCCGAGCGCCAGCGGCGGTCGGGGTCTGGTGCGCGGCCAGTTCTTCACCCGGGATGGGGTATTGGTGGCGAGCACCATGCAGGAAGGGGTGATCCGTCGCCGGGGCTGAGACGCCCTCTTGCACCAATAAAAAACGGGAGCCGATGGCTCCCGTTTTTTATTGCCTGCGCTATCAGGCTGCGTCCTGCTCGGTGCTGAGTGCTGGCTCGCCCCGGGCGAAACGATCGGCCCACAGGGCGATGACGCCGTCACCGGTGACGTTGCAGGCGGTGCCGAAGCTGTCCTGGGCCAGGTAGAGGGCGATCATCAGGGCGATGGAGGCCTCACCGAAGCCGAGCATGGAAGTGAGCAGGCCGAGCGCGGACATGACACCGCCACCCGGTGCGCCCGGCGCGGCAATCATGATGACGCCCAGCATCATGATGAAGGGCACCATGGTGCCGTAGCCCGGAATGGCCAGGTGTTCGGAGAGGAACATCACCGCCGTGGCGCAGGTCACCAGGGTGATGGTGGAGCCGCACAGGTGGATGGTGGCGCACAGGGGCACGGTGAAGTTGGCGATGCCGTCGCTCACGCCGTTGCGCTTGCTGGCTTGCAGGGCCACCGGAATGGTGGCGGCGCTGGACATGGTGCCAAGGGCGGTGAAGTAGGCGGGCAGCATGTTCTTGATGAGCATGACGGGGGAGCGCCCCTGAGCGAGGCCGGTGCCGACGAACAGGACGCAGAGCCAGATCCAGTGCATGACGATGGCCATCACCAGCACCACTCCGAAGGTCTTGAGGGTGGCGAAGACGGTGCCTTCCACCGTCATCTCGACGAAGACGCCGGCGATGTAGAAGGGGAGCAGGGGAATGATCACGCGTGCCAGCAGGCGGTCGATGATGTCACGGCCCTGATCGGCGACCCGGCGCAGGTCGGTGGCCTGGGTGGCGCTGATGCCGATGCCGAACACGAAGGCGGCGGCCAGTGCCGACATCACCCCGAACAGGGGCGGGATCTCGAGGTTGATGTAGGAAGCGAGCTTGGTGGCAGCCTCGGCGGTGGGCTCGGCGGCCGTGGTCAGGTGCGGGATCAGGTGGCTTGCCACGGTGAAGGCGAACAGGCCCGCCAGTATGGTGGAGCAGTAGGAGAGCCCCACCGTCTTGCCCAGCAGCTTGCCGGAGTGCTTCGGCAGGCTGGCGATGCCGCTCATGATGAAGAAGAGGATGATGAGCGGGATGGTGAAGGTGATGAGCTGGCCTATCACCGTCTTGGCGGTGAACAGCACGCGGGCGACCCATTCGGGGGCATAGAGACCGAGCAGCAGGCCGGCGAGGATACCGGCAACCAGATTGAGAACGAGTTTCATGGGGGAATCCAGGTGTTGGTGTCTGATTTGTTATTTAATTTTGATTTTAATGCCGCTTTTTAACACAAACACCGCATCTTGTCTGCTTTATGGTGGTTAACTCAGGGTTAAATATTGTTAACGGGCTGAATGCCGTGAGGTGTCACTGTCCCCGGGGGCTTTCGCGGATCAGCGCCGCACCAGCAAGGCGTGCAGCCAGGGGCCGTTCACTTCATCTTCCCCCACCCAGCCATGGTGCAGGGTGAAGGGGAGGGGAGCGATCAGGCGTCGCAGTCCCGCCTCGTCGAGCCGGGTCTGCAGGGGATATTCCCCCGACCGTGGCAGCGGTTCGCCCTTCCCGTGGGGGAAGGAGGCGTAGAGGGGGCCCCCGGCCTTGAGCAGGGTGGCCAGATGACCGAGCGCCGGGGCTATCTCGTGCTCGGGCAGACAGGGGAGGGAGCCGCTGGCCCAGATGCCGTCATAGGGAACGACGCTTTGCATCTGCTCGACGCGGCAGACTCGCACCGGCTGACCGCACAGGCGCGAGGCGGCAGCGGCCTGCGCCCGGCTCGCATCGAAGGCGGTCACGGTGAGGCCTTGCTGGCGAAAGAGGCGCAGATCCTCTCCTGCCCCGCAACCGGCCTCCAGCAGATGACGGCCGTTGCCCAGCAGGGCCAGGAAGGGGGCATGGGCGCCTGCCACGAGGGCGGGGCGAGGGGCGGCGTCGTGCGCCGGCGCGGGGGCGTGTGGCAAGGGTGTCGGGCTCATCGTGGTGGGGGGGCGTTACTCTAGCAGGTTTGCCCCCGGCTGTTGAGCATTGGCGGGGGCGGCGCGTCTTGCCGACTCAGGGGTGGCGGCGAAGGGTGGGGCTCGCGATGAGGGTGAACAGGGTATCGAGGAGGAAGTCCGACTCCTCAATCAGATCGATGCGATCCGGGAAGTGCAGCCAGTTGATGATGTAGCCGTCCAGAGTGCAGTGGAGCAGGGTGGCGGCGCGGCGCAGATCCAGCCCCTCGGGCAGTTGGCCGCGGTGCACGGCATTGGCCAGGGTGATCTCCAGATCCCGGAAGAAATTCATGGATTGCAGGTGCATGTGCTCGCGCATGACGGCGGCCTCTCCCTCCATGGATTCCAGATTGAACATGATGGTGAACATCTGCTGGTGGGCGGGCTCGGTGCTGATCTTGAGCATCACCTCCTTGAGAAAGCTGCGCAGCTTGCCCAGGGGATCCGGCTCCGCCTCGTCGACGCAGGCATCGAGCTGATGGGAGAGGGGGGCACACAGCTCCTCCCACAGGGTGACGAACAGCTCTTCTTTATTCTTGAAGTGCCAGTAGATGGCGCCCCGGGTGAGGTCCGTCGCCTTGGCGATATCGGTCAGGCTGGTGCGTGCCAGCCCCTGTTGGCAGAAGAGATCCAGGGCCGTGCTCATGATGTTGCAGCGGGTTTGCTGCGCCTCTTCTTTGGTGCGTCTGGCCATTGACTCCGGTCCTGTTTAAAAGTGAAAAAAGTTTCTTACATACATTCATGAATGTATGTATATTGCCTCATCTTCGCCGTTTTACCAACAGGGGCCTTATAAACCCTGTGGTTTTGTCACTTCTTTTTGATTGAAACTGAGGTTCAGAGACTTGATGCATAAACATATTCTCGCACGTTCGGTCGGCCTTGCCTTGCTGGCAAGCAGCCTGCTGGCTGGCTGTGGTGACAAGGACGGGGCCCAGCAGGCCATGGGGGAGATGCCTCCCGCCGCCGTGGACGTGGTCACCCTCCATACGGCCCCCCTGCAACTGTTGTCCGAGCTCACCGGCCGCACCGCCCCCCTGCGGGTGGCCGAGGTGCGTCCCCAGGTGAACGGCATCATCCTCAAGCGCCTGTTCACCGAGGGGAGCGACGTCAAGGCCGGTCAGCTGCTCTATCAGATTGATCCCGCCGTCTATCAGGCCGAAGTGGCTTCCGCCAAGGCCAACCTCGCCAAGGCCGAGGCCAACGAGCGCAGCGCCCGCCTCAAGGCCCAGCGCTACGCCGAGCTGGTGAAGGTGAAAGCCATCAGCAGCCAGGAGTATGACGACGCCGACGCGGCCTGGAAACAGCAGCTGGCCGAGATCGGGGCCGCCAAGGCCGCATTGCAGACCGCCAACATCAACCTGGCCTACACCCGCATCACGGCCCCCATCAGCGGCCGCATCGGCAAGTCGGCGGTGACCGAGGGTGCCCTGGTCACCGCCCAGCAGGCGGACAGCCTCACCTCCATCTCCCAGCTCGATCCCATGTACGTGGACGTGCGCCAGTCCACCGCCGACCTGCTGCGCCTCAAGCGCCTGGTGGCCGAGGGCAAGCTGACCCAGGGGGAGAAGGACGGGGCCGGTGTCAGCTTCCAGCTGGAAGATGGCAGCCAGTATGGCGAGAAAGGAGCCCTCCAGTTCTCCGACGTGACCGTGGACGAGGCGACCGGCATGGTGACCCTGCGGGTGATCGTACCCAACCCGGATCAACTGCTGCTGCCCGGCATGTTCATGCGCGCCACCCTGCAGGAGGGCGAGCGCCCGCAAGGCCTGCTGGTGCCCCAGACTGCCGTGACCCGTACCCCCAAGGGCGGTGCCACCGTCATGGTGGTGACGGCGGACAACAAGGTGGAACTGCGTGAAGTGCAGGTCGGCCGCATGTCCGGCGACAGCTGGGTGGTGGAGTCCGGTCTCAAGGCTGGCGAGAAGGTGATCGTCGCCGGTCTGCAGAAAGTCAAACCCGGGGTCGTGGTGGCGCCCACTGAACGTGCCGGCAACAGCGCACAACAGACCCCGGCAACCAAGCAGTAGGATGGAGTAGTCGCCTCATGGCACGTTTTTTCATAGATAGACCCATTTTCGCCTGGGTGATCGCCCTGGTGATCATGCTGGCCGGGGCCATGGCCATCATCGGCCTGCCGGTGGCCCAGTACCCGACCATCGCCCCGCCGGCGGTTGGCATCTCCGCCAGCTACCCGGGGGCCTCCGCCAAGACGGTGGAAGACTCGGTGACCCAGATCATCGAGCAGAACATGACCGGGCTGGATCACCTGCTCTACATGTCGGCGCAATCGGACTCGTCAGGGAACGTCAGCGTGACCCTCACCTTCAAGCCGGGCACGGATCCCGACATCGCCCAGGTGCAGGTGCAAAACAAGCTGCAACAGGCCATGTCGCTCCTGCCCCAAGAGGTGCAGCAACAGGGCGTGCGGGTCCAGAAGACCTCCAGCAGCTTCCTGATGGTGGCCGCCTTCATCTCCACCGATGGCGCCATGACCAACGATGACCTGGCGGACTATGTGGTAGCCAACATCAAGGAGCCCCTGAGCCGTCTGGACGGGGTCGGTGACATCACCTTGTTCGGCAGCCAGTACTCCATGCGCGTCTGGCTCGATCCCCACAAGCTCAACCGGGTGCAGATGACCCCGGCCGACATTCAGGCCGCCATCAAGGCCCAGAACGCCCAGGTTGCCTTCGGCAAGCTGGGGGGGACCCCTGCGGTGAGCGATCAGCAATTTACCGCCACCATCATGGGCCAGACCCGGCTCTCCACCGTGGAGGAGTTCAACAACATCCTGCTGCGGGTGAACCAGGACGGCTCCAAGGTCCAGCTCAAGGACGTGGCCCGGGTCGAGCTTGCCGGTGAAAACTACGACGCGACCGCGCTCTACAACGGCCAGGCCACCGCCGCCGTCGCCATCAAGCTGGCGACCGGTGCCAACGCCCTGGACACCGCCGAGCACGTGCGGACCAAGCTGGGTGAACTCTCCGAGTACTTCCCGGCCAACATGGAGATCGTCTATCCCTACGACACCACGCCGTTCGTGAAGATCTCCATCGAGGAGGTGGTGCAGACCCTGATCGAGGCGATCTTCCTGGTCTTCTGCGTCATGTATCTGTTCTTGCAGAACTTCCGGGCAACCCTGATTCCGACCATCGCGGTGCCCGTGGTCCTGCTCGGCACCTTCGGGGTGATGGCGGCCTTCGGCTTCTCCATCAACACCCTGACCATGTTCGGTCTGGTGCTCGCCATCGGCCTCTTGGTGGATGACGCCATCGTGGTGGTGGAGAACGTGGAGCGTCTGATGAGCGAGGAGGATCTCTCCCCCCTCGAGGCGACCCGCAAGTCCATGACCCAGATCACCGGCGCCCTGGTGGGCATCGCCCTGGTGCTGTCGGCGGTGTTCGTGCCCATGGCCTTCTTCGGTGGCTCTACCGGTGCCATCTATCGCCAGTTCTCCCTCACCATCGTCTCGGCCATGGTGCTCTCGGTGCTGGTGGCCTTGATCCTGACCCCGGCCCTGTGCGCCACCCTGCTCAAACCCATGAAGCACGGTGAATTCGGCGCCCAGCGCGGTTTCTTCGGCTGGTTCAACCGCTTCTTCGACACCAACGCCAACCGTTACCAGAACGGCGTGCGCAAGGTGATCAAGCAGGGCACCCGCTACGGCATCATCTATCTGGCCATGCTGGCGGTGCTGGCGGTGCTCTTCATGCGCATGCCCACCTCCTTCCTGCCGGAAGAGGATCAGGGGGTCATCATGTCCATGGTGCAGCTCCCGGTGGGGGCGACCAAGGAGCGGACCGAGGTGGTGCTCGGGGAGATGCGCGACTACTTCCTCGAGAACGAGAAGGAGAACGTGGACTCCGTGCTGACGGTGGCGGGCTTCAGCTTCGCCGGTAGCGGTCAGAACAGTGGCATGGCCTTCATCAAGCTAAAGGACTGGAGCGAGCGCAAGGGAGAAGAGCGCAGTGCCAATGCCATCATCGGCCGCGCCATGGGGTTCCTGTTCAGCATCAAGGAAGCCCAGGTCTTCGCCTTCAACCTGCCCCCCATTCCGGAACTCGGCACGGCCACCGGCTTCGACTTCTTCCTGCAGGATCGCGGTGGTCTGGGTCACGAGAAGCTGATGCAGGCGCGCAACCAGTTGCTCGGCATGGCGGCGCAGGATCCCAACCTGGTGCGGGTACGCCCGAATGGGATGGAAGACACGCCCCAGCTCGACATCAAGATCGATTACGAGAAGGCGCTGGCCCAGGGGCTCTCCATCACCGACATCAACAACACCCTGTCGGCGGCCTGGGGCTCCTCCTATGTGAACGACTTCGTCGACAGAGGCCGGGTCAAGAAGGTCTATCTGCAGGCGGATGCCCCTTTCCGGATGAACCCGGAAGATCTGAAGCTGTGGTACGTGCGCAACAGCGCGGGCCAGATGGTGCCCTTCTCCGCCTTTGCCAGCACGGAGTGGAGCTTCGGCTCGCCCCGTCTTGAGCGCTACAACGGTGTCTCCGCCATGGAGATCGTCGGTGAGGCGGCCCCTGGCAAGAGTACGGGTGATGCCATGGCGGCCATCGAGGAGATGGTGAAACAGTTGCCGGAAGGGATCGGCATCGAGTGGACCGGCCTCTCCTTCCAGGAACGTCAGGCAGGCTCCCAGGCGCCGGCCCTGTACGCCATCTCGCTCCTGGTGGTCTTCCTCTGTCTGGCGGCCCTCTACGAGAGCTGGAGCATTCCGTTCTCGGTCATGCTGGTGGTGCCGCTCGGGGTGCTGGGGGCCATTTTGGCCGCGACCCTGCGCGGGCTTGAGAATGACGTCTACTTCCAGGTGGGCCTGCTCACCACGATCGGGCTGTCGGCCAAGAACGCCATCCTCATCGTCGAGTTCGCCAAGGAGCTGCACGACAAGGGGATGAGGCTCGGGGATGCGGTGGTGGAGGCCTCGCGTCAGCGCCTGCGCCCCATCCTGATGACCTCGCTCGCCTTCATCCTGGGGGTACTGCCCCTGGTGATCAGCACCGGGGCGGGCGCCAGCAGCCGAAACGCCATCGGGACCGGCGTGATGGGGGGGATGATCAGTGCCACCGTGCTCGCCATCTTCTTCGTGCCGCTGTTCTTTGTGCTGGTGATGCGCTATTTCACCGAACGCAAGCATGCCGGGGAAGAGAGTGTCCACACCAAGGAGATCAACCATGACTAAGACCCTGATCGCCCTGGGCGTGACCCTGATGATGGGGGGCTGCTCCATGGCCCCCGACTACCAGCGCCCCGAGCTGCCCCAAGGCGCCTCCTGGCAAGCTGACCTGGCCGCCAAGGGGGAACTTGCCCCCTGGCGCCAGCAGTTCCAGGACCCGGCCCTGCAGACGCTGATCGGCACCGCCCTTGAGAGCAACCGGGATCTGCGCCTGGCAGCCCTCAACGTCGAGGCCTACGAGGCGAAATACCGTATCCAGCGGGCGGCCCAGTTGCCGACCCTGGCCGCCAGTGGCAGCGGCACCCGCCAGCAGGGATCCGACGATCTCAGTAGTACGGGGCAGGGCACCATCAGCAGCCAGTACGGCGCCAACATCGGCATCACCGCCTATGAGCTGGATCTGTTTGGCCGGATCCAGAGCCTGAAAGATCAGGCCCTTGAGACCTATCTGGCGCAAATCGAGACCCAGCGCAGCACCCAGATTGCGCTGGTGGCCTCGGTGGCCAATGCCTACTTCACCCTGCTGGCGGATCAGGAGTTGCTGGCCCTGAGCCAGGCGACCCTCGCCACCGAGCAGGAGAGCTATGCCCTGACCGAGCACAAATACCGCCTGGGCGCCGCCTCCGAGATGGAGCTGGCCCAGGGGCGCACGGCACTGGAAAACGCCAAGGTCAGCCAGGCGCAATACCAGCGTCTGGTGAAGCAGGACAGAAACGGTCTGGCCCTGCTGCTTGGCACCGATATCCCGGTGCTGGCGGCACAACCGGCCACCCTGGCCGAGGTGAAACTGGCGCCGATCCCGGTGGGGGCTCCCTCCAGCCTGTTGCAGCAACGCCCGGACATCCTGGCGGCGGAGCACAACCTGAAGGCGGCCAACGCCAACATAGGGGCGGCCCGCGCCGCCTTCTTCCCGACCATCTCGCTCACCGCGACGGCGGGCACCGCCAGTAACCAGCTGAGTGGTCTGTTTGACGGCGGCACCGGCACCTGGACCTTCATGCCCCAGATCAATCTGCCCATCTTCGATGGCGGCAAGCGCGTTGCGGATCTGGACGTGGCCGAGGTGGGGACCAGGCAGGCGGTGGCGAGCTATGAGAAGAGCATCCAGACCGCCTTCAAGGAGGTCGCGGACACCCTAGGTGCCCAGGCTGACTACGCGCAGCAGCTGCAGGCGCAGCAGGCGCTGGTGGATGCCAATCAGACCTACTTCAGGCTGGCGGAGGTGCGTTACGAGCAAGGGGTGGACAGCTACCTGACCCGCCTCGATGCCCAGCGCTCCCTGTTCAGCGCCAAGCAGGGGCTCATCAGCACCCGGCTCGCCCAGCTGAGTAACCAGGTCGCCCTCTACAAGGCCGTCGGTGGCGGCTGGCAGGCGCCGAAGGACGCAGAGCCGGCATCAGACAAACAGGGTTGACCCCTCGGGGTTGACGTAAAAAGCATCAGGGGCGAACCACTAGGTTCGCCCCGTTTTTTTATCTGTCATGTCGAGAGGCCAAATCGAGGC
Organism: Aeromonas sp. QDB30; assembly: GCF_027707645.1. Classification (NCBI taxonomy): domain Bacteria; kingdom Pseudomonadati; phylum Pseudomonadota; class Gammaproteobacteria; order Aeromonadales; family Aeromonadaceae; genus Aeromonas; species Aeromonas sp. QDB30. The sequence continues at coordinate 22,011 of NZ_JAPCIY010000029.1, forward strand.
AGGTGACAACGGCGCTCCCTGCCCGGAGCAGGGAGCGGGCAGGAGGAGCCCCACGCTCATGGGCGCCGCCCTCGGCAACCATCATGACCTGCCTGGAGGTGACCACCTCATCGCCGTCATCCGTTGCACCGGACCCAGGAGATGCCATTTATCGCATAAGCTGTGCCGTAATTATTCTTTCAAAGAATAAATGGTCGACTCTTATAGTCAGTCACTCGCCCCTCATTCCAAGGATGTGAAATGAAACGACTCGTGCCCGCCACCCTGCTTGTTGCAGGACTGGCTCTCGCCCCGCTGGCCCAGGCGGCCACCCTGCTCAACGCCTCCTATGACGTGATGCGCGATTTTTACAAGGAGTACAACGGAGCCTTCCTGAAGCACTGGCAGGCCGAAGGCGGGGAGCCACTGCAGATCAACATGTCCCACGGCGGATCGAGCAAGCAGGCGCGCGCCGTCATCGACGGCCTGCCCGCCGATGTCATCACCATGAACATGGCCACCGACATCAACGCCCTCGCCGAGCATGGGGGCCTGGTGCCCAAGGAGTGGGCGGATCGCCTGCCGGATCACAGCGCCCCCTTCACCTCGGCCACCGTGTTCATCGTGCGAAAGGGCAACCCCAAGGGGTTGAAGGATTGGCCTGATCTGCTCAAGGAGGGGGTACAGGTCATCGTGCCCAACCCCAAGACCTCGGGGAACGGCCGCTACACCTATCTGTCTGCCTGGGGGTATGTGCTGGAGCAGGGGGGCGATGAAGATGCGGCCAGGGCATTTGTCGGCAAGCTGTTCAAGCAGGTTCCCGTGCTCGACACCGGCGGCCGCGCTGCCACCACCACCTTCATCCAGAACCGCATAGGGGACGTACTGGTCACGTTCGAAAACGAAGCCGAGATGATTGCCCGGGAGTTCGGTCGTGGCAGCTTCGAGGTGGTCTATCCGAGCGTCACCGCCGTGGCCGAGCTGCCGGTGTCAGTGGTGGACAAGGTGGTCGACAAGCAGGGTACCCGCAAGGAGGCCGAAGCCTATCTGGCCTATCTCTGGTCTGACGAAGGCCAACGCATTGCTGCCAGCAACTATCTACGCCCGCGCAACCCGGCGATCCTCGCCGAGTTTGCAGACCGTTTCCCGAACGCCACCTTCCTCGACGTGGTGAAGACCTTCGGCGAGTGGCCTGTGATCCAGCGCACTCACTTCAAGGAGGGCGGGGTGTTCGACCAGATCTATGCCCAGCGCTGAGGCGCCCCGGGATAACGATGCTCACCCAGGTGCAGCCGGGGCGTGGCTGCCTGGCTGCCCTCTCTGATGGTGGGGCCAGGTTGGTGCGTCAGGCTCTGAAAGATGAACAGGGCCGTCGCGGATGGCGGTGTCCTGGAGGGGGAGGGGGTTCTGGCGCAGTCACACCGGCGTCTTGGCCAGAGACCCGGGACAAAAAGCACGAAGGGTTGGCCTCGCACTGAGGCCAACCCTTCGTCTGTCTGGTGCCGGTAATAGGAGTCGAACCTACGACCTTCGCATTACGAATGCGCTGCTCTACCAACTGAGCTATACCGGCGGTTTGATGTTCAGAGTCGTGAAAAAAGCCGGACAAGTCAATTGAGCCAACTCGATTTTATGAGTTGGCTCATGATGTTAAGGCATATCAGAGGTCAATGAACTCCGGGATGTGAGCACGGCCGCGGCTCTCGAGAAAATCGAGCAGTGCGCGGGGGGAGCGGGCCAGGATCCGCTCATGTGGGAAGTTGGCTTCGGTGACCAGCCGATGGCAGTGATCAAAGTCGCCGAGGCTGAATGCCACGTGGGAGTCGGAGCCGAAAGTGAGGTAGGCACCCAGATCTCGCGCCGCCTCGACGATGGCGCGGCAGTTGCTTTCGCTGCCTGCACGGGAGTGACTGAATGAGGAGTTGTTGACCTCCAGCGCCACTCGATACTCTGCCGCTGCCTTGACCACCGCCTGGATATCGATGGGGAAGGCGGGGTTGCCGGGGTGGCTTATCATGTCGACCCGACCACTTCGAATGGCGTTGATCATGGCCTGGGTGTGGGTCGCCTGATCGCAGGGGGGGAACACCGGTTCGTGAAAGCCCGCCATGATCATGTCGAGCCGCGATTCGTAGCGCTCGGGGAAGTCTATTTCACCGTCGATGTTCTTGATGTTGGCTTCTATGCCGCGCAGGATGCCGACCCCGTCCACGACTCTGGGCAACACGTGCAGATTGACGAAATGCCAGTAATGCGGGGCATCTGCCATGTCCGGGCCATGGTCCGTGGTGGCAAACAGCTTGATCCCCTTGGCTTTGGCGATGGGCAGGTAATCGTGAATGGTGCTGTAGGCGTGGGTGCTGGCGACGGTGTGCGTGTGGGTATCGACCGTATACTTCATCTTCTCTCCCCTCTGGCATGAGGCGACAGCATAGCAAGATTGGCGAAGCCGGGCCATGTGGCTGGTTGCCATACTTTGTCACAATTTTGGTCTGTGCTGACAAAGTCTGATGACGTTTCACTGCGAGGATGGCGACATCGATGCAAGCCTGAACACCCATCGATGGGTCGACACTGGATGGTCAGACCCGTTTTCCCCGCCGTCGCCCCTGCGACGGTTTTTTTTGGTTCTCTGTCGGCGCATCGGGTGACGGCAGGCCAAAAAAATGCCCAACTAGCATGGCGCAGGTTGGGCGAGACTTAATGTTTAATTGCAGTGGCATAGATATAGAGTGCCGTCTCGCCGCGAAGTTCCCGCCATCTTCCCTCTTTTTTGATTAAAAAACATTTAGCCAACACTTGTTCACATTCTCTTGACATGAGTGGGCGTGAAACGTACTTTTTAAACATTCGTTTAAGTGAGGTGTCCAGTGAGTAAAATCGATACCAAGAACCGTATTCTCGACGCCGCCGAGGTGCTGTTTGCCGAGCGGGGGTTCGCCGATACCTCGTTGCGTCTGATCACCAGCGAGGCCGATGTGAACCTGGCTTCGGTCAATTATCACTTCGGCTCCAAGAAGGAGCTTATCCAGGCGGTGCTCGACCGTTATCTGAGCCTCTTCATGCCGGCACTGGACGGGCGGTTGCAGACGTTGATGGCGCAGGATCAGCTGACCCTGTTGCAGGTGTTCGAGAGCTTTGTCGAACCCCTGATGAAACTGTCGGCCGTCAGGGCGAATGGTCCGGCGCTCTTCATGCAGTTGCTGGGGCGCGGCTATATCGACAGTCAGGGCCACCTGCGCCGCTTTATTACCACCCATTATGGGGCGACCCTGCACGGGATCACCCAGGCCATCTCCAAGGCCAATCCGGATTTGTCGCCAGCGGATCTCTTCTGGCGCCTGCACTTCACCCTGGGCACCGTCGTCTTCACCATGGCCTCTGCGGATGCCCTGCGTGACATCGCCCAGGCCGATTTTGGCCAGCAGCTCGATGTGGAAGGGCTGGTGCGCAACGTCATTCCTTATCTGGCGTCCGGTGTCGGGGCGCCCGTGGAGTCGACCAGGCTCTCCCTGGCCGTGTAACACCTAACAATAATCAACGGAAACAGTGAAATAGAAGGAACTTCGGTATGATCACATTGCTTGTCCTGCTGGTGCTGGCGATAGCCGTGGTGCTCGGTGTCCCCGCCATCCGTAAAAAGGTGGTGACCCGCCCCGTGTTCGGCATCTTCAAGAAGATACTGCCGCCCCTGTCGGCCACCGAGCGGGAGGCCATGGAGGCCGGCTCCGTCTGGTGGGACGGGGAGCTGTTTCGCGGCAACCCGGACTGGAAGAAACTGCACGGCTACGGCAAGGCCGAGCTGAGCGCAGAAGAGCAGGCCTTTATCGACAACCAGGTCGAAACCCTGCTCGCCATGGTGGACGACTTCAAGATCGTCAACGAGACCAAGGACCTGCCGGAGCCGGTGTGGGACTATCTGAAGAAAGAAGGCTTCTTCTCCCTGATCATCCCGAAATCCTACGGCGGCCGCGAGTTCTCGGCGATTGCCAACTCCACCATCGTCACCCGTATCGCCACCAAGAGCCTGAGTGTCGCGGTCACCGTCATGGTGCCCAACTCCCTCGGCCCGGGCGAGCTGCTGATGCACTACGGCACCCAGGCCCAGAAAGATTTCTGGCTGCCGGGGCTGGCCAACGGCAAGGAGGTACCCTGCTTCGCCCTGACCGGGCCGGAAGCGGGCTCCGATGCGGGCGCCATCCCGGACAAGGGGATCGTCTGCAAGGGGATGCACAAGGGTGAAGAGGTGCTGGGCATTCGCCTCAACTGGAACAAGCGCTACATCACCCTGGCGCCGCGTGCCACCGTGCTGGGGCTGGCGTTCAAGCTCTATGACCCGGAAAAACTGCTGGGTGACAAGGAAGAGATCGGCATCACCTGTGCGCTGATCCCGACCAGTCACCCAGGCGTGCGCGTCGGCGATCGCCACTACCCCATGGGGTTGGCGTTCCTGAACGGTCCGACCTTCGGCAAGGATGTGTTCATTCCACTCGACTGGATCATCGGCGGCCCGGATTACGCCGGCCGCGGCTGGCGCATGCTGGTGGAGTGCCTCTCCGCCGGTCGCGGCATCTCGCTGCCGGCCCTTGGCACCGCCTGTGGTCACATGGCGAGCCGCACCGTGGGCGCCTACTCCTATGTGCGCAAGCAGTTCGGCATGTCCATCGGCAAGTTTGAAGGTGTGCAGGAAGCGCTGGCCCGCATCGGCGGCCTCACCTATCAGCTGGAAGGGGCTCGTCGCATGACCGCAGGTTCCCTGGACTTGGGCCAGGCTCCGGCCATCGTCACCGCGATTTCCAAGTACCACATGACCGAGATGGCCCGCCAGGTGATGGATGACTCCATGGACATCCACGCCGGTCGCGCCATCCAGCTGGGCCCGAAAAACTACACTGGCTACGCCTACATGGGCATTCCGGTGGCCATCACGGTGGAAGGGGCCAACATCCTGACCCGCAACCTGATGATCTTCGGGCAAGGGGCCACCCGCTGCCATCCGTATGTGTTTGCCGAGCTGGAAGCGGCGGCCGACACCGATGTGGAGCGCGGTCTCGAGAAGTTTGACGCCCTGCTGATGAAGCACATCGCCTTCGGTACCGGCAACTTCTTCGGTGCCCTGTTCCAGGGGCTGACCCTAGGTCAGTTCAACAGTGCCCCGGTGGCTGGCGAAACCGCCCGCTACTACAAGCAACTCTCCCGCATGAGCAAGGGGCTGGCCCTGTGCGCCGACGTCTCCATGCTGATGCTGGGTGGCGATCTCAAGCGCAAGGAGATGATCTCCGCCCGTCTGGGTGACGTGCTGAGCCACCTCTACCTGGCCTCCGCCACCCTCAAGCATTACGAGGATCAGGGCCGCATGGTCTCTGATCTGCCGTTCGTGCAGTATGCGGTGGAGCGCAACCTCTACCTGATTGGCAAGGCGTTCGAGGGCTTCTTCCAGAACTTCCCGAACAAGGTGGTGGGTGCCGTACTCAAGCGGGTGGTGTTCCCGTTCGGCGTCGGTTACAAGATGCCGGCGGACGATCGCTGCCATGCCATCTGTCTGGCCATGATGACGCCGGGCGAGTTCCGGGATCGTCTGACCGCGCTCTGTTATGTGGGCAAGGACGAGGCGGATCCGGTGGGGCTGATGGAGCGTGCCTTCCAGGCCATGGTCTCGGTGCAGCCCATCGAGAAGAAGCTGGTGCAGGCCCAGAAAGAGGGCAGACTGCCCCGCAAGCTGGCGCTGCCTGAGCTGGTGGCTGCGGCCCTGTCCCAGTCCATCCTCGGCAAGGAGGAGGCGGACAAGTTGCTGGCCGCCGATGCCCTGCGCTACGAGGCTATCCAGGTGGACAACTTCGCTCCTGGCGAGCTGGAAGGATTGTCTCAAACGAACCCGGTCGAGCATGCAGCCTGACCCCGAGCGTAAACCGACAACCGGCCCTAGTGGCCGGTTTTTTGTTGTTTAACCAGGCATTTACAAGGTCGATTAATTCCAGTTTAATGCAATGGCCCCCACCCTTGGGGCAGGAAGCAAGGCCATCGGAATGGCCGATAACAACAACTCAGGAAGAGTGAATGAACCTCGCCAAAACGGCGATCGAACGCCCCATCTGGGTGGCGGTCTCGGTCGTGCTGATTTTTTTGCTGGGCCTGCTCAGCATCCGGGGACTGCCCGTCCAGCTGTTTCCCGACATAGACCGTCCTCACCTCAACATCACGGTGGACTGGCGTTCGGCCTCGCCCCAGGAGATGGAGTCGGAGATAACCGATCCCATCGAGCAGGAGATGCAGGGGGTACAGGGGCTCAAGAGCCTCAGCAGCAACAGCTACCCCGGCTTCACCGAAATCGACATGGAGTTTGCCCTCGGCACCGACATGCAGCGGGCCCAGCTTGATGTCATCTCCCGCCTGAACCGGGTCTCGGGACTGCCGGACAACATCGGTGGCCCTTACGTCAACAACTACAGCAGCAACGACACCCTGACCTTCTTCTTCATCCAGCAACTGCCCGGCGCCAAGGGGGAGATAGACGATCACCAGGCGCTGATCGAGGCGAGGGTCAAGCCCGAGCTGGAGCGGATCCCCGGGGTGTCCACGGTCGACATCGAGGGGATCAACGAGCGCCAGATCCAGATCCGTTTCGACCCTTACCGCGCCGCCGAGCTGGGGGTGGAGATCCCGGTGCTCGCCAGCCGGGCAACGACGGGCTGGGATGTGTCGGCCGGCACCCTCGACATCGGCCGCTGGGAGTACAAGCTGCGCTTTGCCGGTCGCTATGACGTGGCGGCCCTGGGGGACAAGGTGGTGGACTGGCGTGACGGCCTGCCCATCTATCTGCGGGACGTTGCCGAGATCAGAGTGGCCCGGGAGGAGAACCCGGTGCTGCGCATCCAGAACGGCAACACCGCCATCGCGGCGCAGATCTTCAAGGAGAGCGGTGCCAATGCCCTGGCGGCGCTCGAGGGGATCAAGGCCAAGGTCGGGGAGCTCAACCGGGAGGTGCTGGAGCCGGTTGGCCTGCACATGGAGCAGTCGTTTGACGCTTCTCTCTACATCAACCGGGCGGTGAGCATGGTGACCGCCAACCTGGGGCTAGGAGTGCTGCTCTCCTGCGCCATCCTCTGGGTCTTTCTGCGCCAGCTCAAGGCGACCCTGATGATCGCGATCGCCATCCCCATCAGCATCATGCTCACCTTCTGCTTGCTCAAGGTGATGGGGCGAACCCTCAATATCATCTCCCTGGCGGGCATTGCGTTTGCGGTCGGCATGGTGCTCGACGCCGCCATCGTGGTGCTTGAGAGCATCTACCGGCGCCATGAGCGGGGTGATATCAGCAAGGGAGAGGCGGCGCTGGAGGGCACCCGCCGGGTGTGGACCGCTCTGGTGGCGTCCACCCTGACCACGGTCGCCATCTTCCTGCCGGTGCTCCTGCTCAACGACGTGGAAGGGCAGTTGTTTGCCGATCTTGCGCTCACCATCGCCTGCGCGGTGACGGTCTCCATGGTGGTGGCGGTCACGGTGTTGCCTGCGGTGGCGGCGCGCTGGATGGGGCACGAGCGGCTGATTGATCCCTTTGAGCGCCTGTGGTACCGCGCCACTCGCCATGTGATCCGCTGGACTGCCACCGCCCCCAGGCGCTGGGCCATTATCGTCCTGATGATGACGGGGCCTGTGCTGGTGAGCTGGTTGATGTTGCCCAAGATGAACTACCTGCCGGATGTGAAGCGGGACGCCATCGACGTCTGGATGAGTTTCACCCCCGGGGTCAATCTCAAGGCCCAGCGGGAGGAGGTGATCGATACCCTGATTGCCCGCCTCGACCCCTATATGAAAGGGGAGAAGGATCCTGTCCTCAAGAACTACTACATCCTGCGCTACCCGGGCGGTGCCCAGATCGGGGTGCGGCCAAAGGAGGAGAGCCAGATCAAGGTACTGGAGCAGCTCTTGATGAAGCAATTGCTGGTGGGCATTCCCGACACCCGGGTGTTTGGCGGTCAGGGGTCCCTGTTTGGCGGTTTTGACAGTGAAAACAGCATCTCCCTGCTGATCCAGGGGGGTGGGCTGCCCGAACTCTATCAGGCGGCCCGGGAGAGCATGACCATAGTGCAGCGGGACTTGCCCGGCGCCCAGGTCAGGCCAGAACCCGGGCTCGATTTCACCGCTCCCGAGCTTCGGCTGGTGCCCCAGGACAGGCGCCTGGCCGAGGTGGGCTGGGATCGCTCCCCCATGCCCGCCATCATCCAGACCTTTGGCGATGGTCTGCGGGTCGGCGAATATTTCGACGGGGATGAGCGGCTCGACATCCTGCTGATGGGGCAGGCCTCCGCCAACCCGGACGAGCTTAAGGCGGTGCCGCTTGCTACCCCGTCCGGACGTATCGTTCCCCTTGGGGAACTGCTGCGGGTGGAGCCGCAACTCGGGCCTGAGAGCATCTTCCGATCCGATGGGCGGCGCAGCATCAGCCTGCAGATTTCGCCCCCTGCGGGGATGAGCATGGAGCAGGTGCTCGACACCCTGCAGCACAAGAGCTTTGCCGCCATCCGGCCGTTGCTGCCGGCCGGGGGGGAGCTGCGGGTCGCCGGCAATGCCGACAGCCTGCAGCAGGCGCTGGGCAACCTCGGCAGCATCTTCCTGTTCGCCGTGATGATACTGCTCATTCTGCTGTGGGGGGTCTTCGCCTCCCTCAAGGATGCCGTGCTGGTGCTGCTCACCTTGCCGCTCGCCACCGTAGGCGGCGTGCTGGCGCTGCACCTGAGCGGTCTGGTGGCGCCGCTGCCGATGGACTTGCTCACTATCATCGGCTTCGTCATCCTGCTCGGGTTGGTGGTCAACAACGCCATTTTGCTGGTGCACCAGACCAGGATGGCCGAGCGGGAGGGGATGAGCCGACAGTCGGCAGTCACCGATGCCCTGCAAAGCCGGATGCGTCCCATCGCCATGACCAGCCTCACCAGCATCTTCGGCATGCTGCCCCTGATGCTGAGTCCGAGCGAGGGGAGCGAAATCTACCGGGGGCTGGCCACCGTCATCGTCGGCGGCATGAGCTGCAGCACCCTCTTCACCCTGATCCTGTTGCCCGCCTTCCTGCGGTTGGGGGAGCAGACCGACATACCGCACGCCCTTCGGCAGCGTGCCTGAGCAAGGAGCTCATCGATGACACAAGGTTTCACATGGATGGTGGTGGGGGCCCTGCTGCTGACTGGCGGGCTGCCTGCGCTTGCACAAAGCAAGATGGTGACGCTGGCGGAGGTGGCCCAGGGAGAGGCGGGGGCCAGCATCTGGGTCAGCGGCACGGTGGCGAGCCGCCAGCAGGCGGCGCTCAGCGCCGAAGTGAGCGGTCGGGTGGAGTGGATAGCCGAGTTTGGCAGCCGGGTGAAGGCGGGGGATGAGTTGTTGCGCCTGGACAGCGCGACCCTGCGCCTCTCGCTGGAGCAGGCGAGTGCGGAACAAGCCAGAGAGGGGAGCAACCTGCGTTACGCTCGCGCCGAGTTCCAGCGCCTGGATCGTTTGCACCAGCAAAAGAGTGCCTCCCAGAGCCAGTATGACAAGGCGCGCTATGACGTGGAGCAGGCTGAGCTGGCCGAGCAGCTGGCGCGGGTGCAGGTGCGCCAGATTGAGGAGCAGCTGCGCAGAAGCCGCATCTTTGCCCCGTTTGACGGAGTGGTGAATGAACACTTCATCCAGCCGGGGGAGCATGTGGATGCGGGCGAACAGGCGCTTGAGCTGGTCAATCCGGACCAGCCGGACATCCGGTTGCGTGCGCCTATTGCCTGGGCCCGGCAACTGGCCACCCAGACCCGGTTGCGGGTGGAAGGGGAGCAGCTCAGCAGCCACGCCATCTATTACCAGCGGGCGGCGAGCGCCGATCCCAAGTCCCGGCTCATCGAGCTGCGCCTCAAGCCGGAAGCGGGCACGTTCATCATCGGCTCGCCAGTGCGGGTGGCGCTGCCGATGGGAGAGCAGCACACCATGCTGCTGCCACGGGATGCCCTGGTGCTCGGCACCGAGGGAAGCGTGGTCTATCAGGTGGAGCAGCGCGGCGAGGCGCTCACGGTGAACCGGGTGCCGGTCACCGTGCTCTTTGGGGACAGCCGGGAAGTGGCGGTGAGCGGCGCTCTCAAGCAGGGAGACAAGGTGGTGGTGCGCGGCGCCGGCAGCCTGCAGGATGGAGACAAGGTGGAGCTGTTTCGCGGTTGAACCTGGGCAGATCCCATAAAAAACGGCTCCCGCGGGAGCCGTTTTTGTTGCAGGGAGGAGGGGCGATTACTCGACCATCATCACCTTGCAGGTGTTGGTGCTGCCGACGGTCTCCATCTTGTCGCCGTGGGTGAGCAATACCATGTCGCCGCTTTGCAGCAGTCCCTTGGCCTTGAGCACGTCCAGCGCGTCGCGGCACACCTCGTAGACCGGCTTGGTCTCGTCGCCATCAAACAGCACGGGAGTGACGCCGCGGTAGAGGTTGGCCCAGGCCAGGGTCTTGTTGTGAGGAGACATGGCGAAGATGGGCAGGCCGGAGCTGATGCGGGACATCAGCAGCGGGGTGGTGCCCGACTCGGTCAGCGCCACGATCGCCTTGACTCCTTCCAGGTGGTTGGCCGCATACATGGTGGACATGGCCACCGCCTCTTCCACCGAGGTGAAGGTGTAGCTCATGCGGTGGTTGGAGACGTTCAGGCTCGGGTGCTTCTCGGCGCCCACACAGACGCTGGCCATGGAGGTCACGGTCTCGATGGGGAACTGGCCGGCGGCGGTCTCGGCGGAGAGCATCACCGCATCGGTACCGTCAAGCACGGCGTTGGCCACGTCCATGACTTCGGCACGGGTCGGGAGCGGCGCGTTGATCATGGACTCCATCATCTGGGTCGCGGTGATGACCACGCGATTCAGGCGACGGGAGTGGCGAATGAGCTTCTTCTGCACACCCACCAGTTCGGGGTCGCCGATTTCGACACCCAGGTCACCACGGGCCACCATGACGGCATCGGAGCCAAGGATGATGTCTTCCATCGCCTCGTCGCTGGCGACGGTCTCGGCGCGCTCGACCTTGGCCACGATCTTGGCGTTGGAGCCAGCTTCGCGGGCCAGTTCGCGGGCGTAGCGCAGATCATCGCCGCTGCGGGGGAAGGAGACCGCCAGGTAGTCCACGTTCATGCGGGCGGCGGTCTTGATGTCTTCCTTGTCCTTCTCGGTCAGGGCCGGTGCGGAGAGGCCGCCACCTTTCTTGTTGATGCCCTTGTTGTTGGAGAGAGGGCCGGCCACGGTCACCGTGGTGTGGATGCGGGTGCCTTCGACCTGCTCGACCTTCAGTTGCACGCGGCCATCGTCCAGCAGCAGGATGTCACCGGATACCACGTCCTGCGGCAGGCTCTTGTAGTCGATGCCGACCTGCTCCTGGCAGCCTTCTCCCTTGCCGAGGGCGGCATCGAGAATGAACTTGTCACCGATGGCGAGGTAGATCTTGCCATCCTTGAAGGTGGAGACGCGGATCTTGGGGCCTTGCAGATCGCCCATGATGGCCACGTGGCGGCCCAGCTTGGCGGCGATGTCACGCACCTGGTTGGCGCGCTGGATATGATCTTCAGGAGTGCCGTGGGAGAAGTTCATCCGCACCATGTCGGCACCGGCGCGAATGATCCCCTCGAGAATGCCGTCGCGATCGGTCGCCGGACCGAGTGTGGTAACAATCTTTGTACGTCTTGGCATGAAAGACTCCAATGTGAAGTTGATATGACTTGAAATACTGCCCCGTCAAGCATGTGGCATGGCGCCAACTGGCAGGCCATCTGGGTGGCCTTCTGTGATTGAATTTCGATACTACACCAAGCCCGGTGGCTTAGACAGTCGGGGGCGAACCCCCGAATGATCAGGAGGAGTGCGGGGTATCAAAGCGGGATTCGCGCAAACCTTCTTTGACTTTTTTCAGGTTTTCGCGAAATTTCATGCCACGGCGCAGGGTGAAGCCGGTGGCCAGCACATCCACCAGGGCGAGCTGGGCGATGCGCGAGGCCATGGGCATGTAGACATCGGTGTCTTCCGGCACGTCCATGGAGAGCACCAGGTTGCATTCGCGGGCCAGGGGAGAGTCCTTGGCGGTCATGCCGATGACGGTGGCATCGTTTTCCCGGGCCAGCGCGGCAATTTCCACCAGGGCCTTGGTGCGGCCTGTGTGGGAGATGAGGACAACCACGTCCCCTTCGCTGCTGTTGATGCAGCTCATGCGCATCATGACGATGTCGTCGAAGCTCACCACGGGGATGTTGAAGCGGAAGAACTTGTTCTGGGCATCCCGGGCGACGGCGGAGGAGGCACCCAGACCAAAGAAACTGATCTTCTTGGACTGGGTCAGGATGTCGACGCAGCGGTTGATGGCGGAGATGTCCAGGCTGTTCTTGGCAGCATCGAGACAGGCCATGGTGGACTCGAAGATCTTGGCTGTGTAGGTGTCGGGCCCGTCTTCCGCTTCCACGTGGCGGTTCACATAGGGGGTGCCGTTGGCCAGGCTCTGGGCGAGGTGCAGCTTGAAGTCGGGAAAGCCCTTGGTATCGAGGCGACGGCAGAAGCGATTGACGGTGGGTTCGCTGACATCCGCCAGCTTGGCCAGGGTGGCGATGCTGGAGTGAATGGCGGTCTGGGGGGATGCCAGGATCACTTCCGCCACCTTACGCTCTGATTTACTGAAACTTTCCAAATTGTTCGTAATTTTATCGAGGGTATTCATCATTACCACCAGGCATTTTTGTAATTTAACTTCAGTGTCTGTGCACTAAATTCACAGCTCAAGCAGGTTTCCAATCTCCGCGATGACTATACAAGACAAGCGCTTATCGGAACTAATCTCGTCCATACAAAGTATGACTCATGTCTAATTATTTCGTGTTTTTAGTTACAAACTTCCATTCCGCCCTTGAAAACGCTTACAAATGTTGCAAAGCAACAACACTGTGAGCGGGCGCACAGTTGCATTCATAAAACGCGCCGCCGGGAAGCGGGCTCGAGTAGTATTGCAGCCAAATAACAAGGTCGGGACGGTAAGGGCCGCCCCGAGTCGGTAACGAAGGAGTTTGTTATGCAGCATACCCATGCGCTGGTGGGCGACGTAGGCGGTACCAATGCCCGGTTGGCCCTCTGCGAGCTGGCGACCGGCGCCATTTCCCAGGCAAAAACCTATTCAGGTCTGGCCCACCCCAGCCTGGAGGCCGTGGTGCGCCTCTATCTGGAAGAACATGGCGCCAAGGTGGGCGAGGCCTGCATCGCCATCGCCTGTCCCATCAACGGCGACTGGGTCGCCATGACCAACCACAGCTGGGAGTTTTCCATCAGCGAGATGCAGGCCAACCTCGGCCTGGCGCGCCTGCAGGTGATCAACGACTTCACTGCCGTCTCCATGGCGGTGCCCGTGCTGACAGAGGCTGATCGCATCCAGCTGGGGGGCGCGGCCCCGGTGGCGGGCAAGCCCATCGCCATCTATGGCGCAGGGACCGGCCTTGGCGTTGCCCACCTGGTGCAGGCCGGTGAGCAGTGGCTGAGCTTGCCGGGTGAGGGCGGTCACGTGGACTTCGCCGCCAACACGGAAGAGGAAGATGCGGTGCTGCAGGTGATGCGCGGCGAGCTGGGCCATGTGTCGGCGGAGCGTTTCCTCTCGGGCCCCGGGCTCGTCAATCTCTATCGCGGCCTGGTCAAATCCGATGGCCGCGAGCCCGAACCCTTTGCCCCCAAGGACATCACCGAGCGTGCGCTGGCGGGGGATTGCCTCGATTGCCGCCGCACCTTGAGCCTGTTCTGCGTGCTGATGGGCCGTTTTGCCGGCAACCTGGCACTCAACATGGGCACCTTCGGCGGCGTCTATATCGCGGGCGGCATCGTGCCGCGCTTCCAGGAGTTCTTTGTTGGCTCCGGCTTCCGGGTCGCCTTTGAGGACAAGGGGCGCTTCAAGCCCTACCTCAAAGAGATCCCCGTGTTTCTCATCACCCATGAGGGGCCGGGTTTGCTCGGCGCTGGCGCCTACCTGCGCCAGTCCCTCGGGATCCGGCTCTGACAGGCTGCGGAAACGATTGCACTGCGGTTCAGTCTGGATTCAGTGACCAGAGTGTACAGTAACCACACGTACTCAAGAGGACGGGGCTTCATAAGGAATTGAAACCGGTCTTCATCCGCTGGGTGCGTTTGTCACCTGACAAGCCTGAACTGTTTCAACCGGCCCTCGCGGCCGGTTTTTTTTATTTAAAAGCGACGGCTTAATGTTGGATCCAATCGCTATCTTGCAACCTGTAACTGCCCCATCTGAAGCAATGGCGGGGTATTGCGACAAGATACGCGAAAAACACAAGCTCGTTTGTAGCGGCAGTGCAGCTCTGCTGCGCGTACTGGTGGGCTACCGTCTCATGACGACAGCCCCTAAGTTGTCCTGTCTTAGCTGCGGTTACCGGCACGAGCTACCTGTCCTTCGGCCAGTAGCTGGTAGTCGCCGGTGGCGGCGGGAATGAAGGCTGATTGCCCCTTTTCCAAACACAATTCGTTGGTGCCCTGCTTGAGGGTCGCACAACCGTCTATGACAAAGAGGATCTCTGCGCTGGCGGTGATGAGGTTGTGCTTGCCAGCCGGGTAAATACTGAAGGTGAAGTCAGGCACTGGTACCCTGAAATGCTGTACCGAATTGTCGACGCTTGGACTGAGCAGTACTTGGTTGGCAGGTTTGGCCACAAAGCGAGTACAGGCTAGCAGCTCTGGCACGTCGATATATTTGGGGGTGAGCCCGGCGCGTAAAACGTTGTCAGAGCTGGCCATGATCTCCAAGCCAGTGCCGCGCACATAGGCATGGGGAGTGCATGCGTCTAGATACATAGCCTCACCCGGTTGCAAGGTCACCGTGTTCAAGAGTAGTGGCGCGAAAAGCCCCGTATCTCCGGGATACTGGGAGGCGAGCGAGGTGATAAGTGAGAAGATCTCTTCATCCTGATGGCGGGCTGCATAGGTCAAGAGGCCCGCCAGCGCTGTATCTTTACGCTCTCCTTCCATAATCAGCAACTGACGAAAACAGTCTTGCAGTCCTGCTTCGTCCTGATTAGCTGCGTGAGCGGCGGTGAGTCCCTTTGTCAGTTCGCCTAGGACAGGCAGACTGATTCGATCGAGTAGTGCCAGAATAGCGGGAACGGTGCGAAAGCCGTTCATCGCTTGATAGGCGGTAAGGGCGAATACCAGCTCCGGCTTGTGGTTTGGATCCTTGTAATTGCGGTTGCCTGACTTGGAGGGAATGCCAGCGGTCTCTTCCTTGGCAAAACCGGCTTCGGCCTGCGCCTTGCTCGGATGTACCTGGATGGAGAGCGCCTTCTCAGCGCACAGTACTTTGAACAGATATGGCAGGCTACCGAAGCGGGCTGCGGTGGCTTCACCCAGCACCGCGGCCGGGGCTGCGTCGATAAAGGCAGAGAGCTTCTGTGTGCTATCCGTCAAGTTTACTTCGGAGCAACCGTTGGGGTGGGCACCCATCCACAGCTCGGCTTGAGGCTTGCCATCAGGGTTCTCTATGCCAAACAAGTGGGTGAGGGCGTTATGACTACCCCAGTCGTAGCACTGGATTGGGTTGTGCATCAGCAGAAAAGGGGGGAGGTCTCGGCTTTTCATAATAAATGTCTCGGGTTTTAGCTAAGAAAGAGTCAGGGAAGGGTCATCTGGAAACGGGCGCCGCCGAGGGGGGACTCGTCCACCTGAATGTCGCCGCCATAGCTGTGCACTATCTCGGTCACCACGGCGAGGCCGATACCCTGGCCGGAGGAGCTATCGGCGCGCACCCCGCGCTGGAAGATAAGCCCGGATTTGCCGGGGGCGATGCCGGGGCCGTCATCCTCCACCACGATGAGCAGGCCGCTCTCCTGACGCAACACCGACACCTGGATCTCGCTGATGGCGAACTTGCAGGCGTTGTCGAGCAGGTTGCCCATCAACTCCATCAGATCGCCCTGTTCACCGTGAAAGAAGACGTCGTCATCAAACTGGAAGCCGGTCTGCAGCTTCTTGTGGCGGTAGACCTTGGTGAGACTGGCCAGCAGCTTCTCGATGAGGGGCACCGGCTCGGTGCCCTTGCTGGCAAGGCGTTTTCGTCCGGTGACGGCACGGCGCAGCTGGTACTGGATGATCTGATCCATGGTGGTGATCTGCTCACTGATATTGTCATGGATATTGTGTCCGAGCTTGAGCTCCTGGGCGGTGATCTGGATGAGCGCCAGCCGGGTTTTCAGGCTGTGGGCCAGATCATTGAGGGCGTGCTGGTAACGCTGGGTCTGCTGGCGCTCGTTTTCCAGCAGCTGGTTGACCGATTCGGTCAGCGGCGTCAGTTCCCGCTCGTAGTCGTTGGAGAGCGACTCCCGGGAGCCGGCGCGGATCTCGTCAATCTGCCGCGCCATGGTGCGCAGGGAGGAGAGACTCCAGAAGCTGGTCAGCAGCAGCAGGGCCCCGAGCAGGCAATAAGAGAGCAGTGCCTGACGAATGCAGCGGTAGAGATACTCCCTGGTCTGAGCCTGGTAACGCTTGGCGGAATCGACCATCACCACGTAGTAGGTGGTGGGGCCGTCGCCGTGATTGCGCAGGAAGCGCAGGCTGTAGATGAAGTAGCTCTCGCCGTTCTTGATGGTGTGCAGTTTGAAGAAATAGTCCTGATCCAGGCCGCCAAGGTACTTCATCAGATCCCGGCAGATGGTTCCCTTGATGGTGATCACCTCGGGCATGTGCAGGCTGGACCAGCTCAGCTCTCCGTCGGCGCGGCAGATCAGGGTGTCGAGATTGGGATCGATGGCATCCGGGGTGAGCTTGCCTAGATCCGTCATTGCGTGGGGCTCCGGCTGCTTGGACGAGAACAGCTTGGAGAGGTTCTCCTGCATGCGGACACTGGCTTTCTGGGCCTGCTCCTCGGCGTGGCCAAGATAGAGGATATAGACCGAGAAGGTCATGATGAGCGCGATGACCAGCATGGCGCTCAACATCAGCTTGAGGTGCAGCGAGCGGTGGATCAGTTGCATGGGGCGCAGCATGAAAAGAGGCATCAGCTGCAGGAGAGGTTGAAGATGTAACCCTGTCGGCGGATGGTGGAGATGGGGGCGATGACCCCTTCCGGATCCAGTTTCTTGCGCAGTCGGCTCACCATGACCTCTATGGTGTTCGGATCCCCTTCGCCATCGCCATAGAGTTGATCCAGCAGCTGCTGCTTGGAAACCACCTGGCGGGCGTTGCGCATCAGGTATTCCAGGATCAGATACTCGAAGCTGGTGAGCACGGTGACCTCACCGGCGACGGTCAGCTCCTTGCGGGAGAGGTCCAGCTCGTAGTCGCCCGCCTTCACTCTGGGGGAGATGAAACCGGCGCTGCGGCGCACCAGCGCATTGAGTCGGGCAAGCAGCTCGTCTTTCTGGAAGGGTTTGACCAGATAGTCGTCGGCGCCGGCCTCCAGACCCTCTACCTTGTCTTGCCAGTTGCCTCTGGCCGTCAGGACTATGATGGGGAAGGGGATCTGCTGTTCGCGCAGCCGGCTGATGAGCTGCAGACCGTCCATGTCCGGCAGACCCAGATCGATGATGCCCACATCGATGGGGTAATCGGCCGCATAGTGCAGCGCCACCTGGGCACTGTCCGTGCTGTGGACTTGATTCTGGGCCTCGGTCAACAGCGTGGTGAGGTGATGATTGAGCAGCTTGTCGTCTTCAACCAGTAGGATTTTCATAAGATGCATGATGATAAGGGTCCAGGCTGTCAATTAGAGGGTGTCTAAAGGGGAGAGTCAATGAGGATCCTACATAACCCCCCTGTATCGGGACTGAATCGTGCCTGCCTTTGTTTACGGCCCTTATTTTTGCAGCGGTAACCATGCCGCCTAAGCTTCCCTGTGATCAATGCCATCAAATCAGATGAGGAATGTTGGGTTCCATTGGTGACAACTTGCGACTGTTCTGATCGCATTGATGGGGATGGAGATGCGTTGTTCTGTCGAATCATTGCGCGTCATCACGACTGGTAGAAGTCATTCCGGTTGTCAGGTCGCAGCAGGCATGCTGTTGTAATCACCTGAACGGATTCAGTTTTATCGTTTGGCTCGGATGATTGGGACAGCTCCGAGCGTGGTGCAGAGAGGAATGTTGAGCGTGAAAGGCCGGAAGGCTGAATGGGTGGTTTTTTTGAATCCCTACCGTACGAGAGGTTTTCTGCGGTTTTGACTATTCATCCCCGGGCCAAACGCGATAGAATCTGGCCCAAAATCGGGTTTAGGGCTCTCAGTTGCCCAAGGTATGAACAATGCTGCCGCCAGGAATCCCTGGCCAAGCAATGGATGCAGCTCCATTGTGAGGCATCAACCAAAACAAAAAGCTGGAGGATATGATGACCAACAGCGCGCACAATCAGGTTAAAAGCAGCATGTTGGGAGCTGTAACTCAGGGGCGGTAGCGTGATCATTTATCCATCTCAATCTTGCGTTGGTTCATAGTCGTTAATCCTCTTGCCTTGAGGACCTTTCTTCGTGCAGACAGACAGCAGACAGATAGTCACGCATGCCCACACAAATGCCACCGAGTGGGTTCAAGCATTCGTGAACTGAGCGCAATCACTTTGTTCTATGAAGAAAAAGCCAGAGTGATACACAGCCGCAGAACCTAAGGAAGGTGCGAACAAGTTCCTGATATGAGATCATGTTTGTCATCTGGAGCCATGGAGCAGGGTTCATCATGAGTCATCAACTTACCTTCGCCGACAGTGAATTCAGCAGTAAGCGCCGTCAGACCCGAAAAGAGATTTTCCTCTCACGCATGGAGCAGATCCTGCCATGGCAGGATATGACCACCGTCATCGAGCCGTTTTATCCCAAAGCCGGTAATGGTCGTCGGCCCTATCCGCTGGAAACCATGCTACGCATTCACTGCATGCAGCATTGGTACAACCTGAGCGATGGCGCGATGGAAGATGCTCTGTACGAAATCGCCTCCATCCGTCTGTTTGCCCGGTTATCCCTGGATAGCGCCTTGCCGGACCGCACCACCATCATGAATTTCCGCCACCTGCTGGAGCAGCATCAACTGGCCCGCCAATTGTTCAAGACCATCAATCGCTGGCTGGCCGAAGCAGGCGTCATGATGACTCAAGGCACCTTGGTCGATGCCACCATCATTGAGGCACCCAGCTCGACCAAGAACAAAGAGCAGCAACGCGATCCGCAGATGCATCAGACCAAGAAAGGCAATCAGTGGCACTTTGGCATGAAGGCCCACATTGGTGTCGATGCCAAGAGTGGCCTGACCCACAGCCTAGTCACCACCGCGGCCAACGAGCATGACCTCAATCAGCTGGGTAATCTGCTGCATGGAGAGGAGCAATTTGTCTCAGCCGATGCCGGCTACCAAGGGGCGCCACAGCGCGAGGAGCTGGCCGAGGTGGATGTGGACTGGCTGATCGCCGAGCGCCCCGGCAAGGTAAGAACCTTGAAACAGCATCCACGCAAGAACAAAACGGCCATCAACATCGAATACATGAAAGCCAGCATCCGGGCCAAGGTGGAGCACCCGTTTCGCATCATCAAGCGACAGTTCGGCTTCGTGAAAGCCAGATACAAGGGGTTGCTGAAAAACGATAACCAACTGGCGATGTTATTCACGCTGGCCAACCTGTTTCGGGCGGACCAAATGATACGTCAGTGGGAGAGATCTCACTAAAAACTGGGAATAACGCCTTAAATGGCGAAGAAACGGTCTAAATAGGCTGATTCAAGGCATTTACGGGAGAAAAGATCGGCTCAAACTGAAAAAATGAAATGACTGAGTCAGCCGAGAAGAATTTCCCCGCTTATTCGCACCTTCCCTAACTAAAAATCTTTCCTTTTCATTAAATTGCAATCAGGAACCTTTCAATGAAGATCCTTGTCACCGGCGGCGCCGGTTTTATCGGTTCGGCTGTTGTTCGCCATATTATTCAACATACCCAAGATTCAGTGATCAACCTCGACAAACTCACCTATGCGGGCAATCTGGAATCCTTAGCCGGTGTCGCAAACAGTGAACGTTATTCCTTTGAACTGGTGGATATCTGCAACCGCGCCGAACTGGACCGGGTGTTTGCCCTGCATCAACCGGATGCCGTGATGCACTTGGCGGCCGAGAGCCACGTCGATCGCTCCATTACCGGCCCTGCCGATTTCATCGAAACCAATATCGTTGGCACTTACATGTTGCTAGAAGCGGCCCGCGCCTATTGGAACGGTCTGGACGAGGCTCGCAAGGCGGCGTTCCGCTTCCACCATATCTCCACCGACGAGGTCTACGGCGATCTGCCCCATCCTGATGAGGTGAATACCGGTGAGGCGCTGCCGCTCTTTACCGAGAGCACCCCCTATGCCCCTAGCAGCCCCTATTCTGCCTCCAAGGCATCGAGCGACCATCTGGTGCGCGCCTGGCGCCGTACTTACGGCCTGCCAACCATAGTCACCAACTGCTCCAACAACTACGGTCCTTACCACTTCCCCGAGAAGCTGATCCCGCTGGTGATCCTCAACGCGCTGGATGGCAAGCCGCTGCCGGTGTATGGCAAGGGGGACCAGATCCGCGACTGGCTCTATGTAGAGGACCATGCCCGTGCCCTCTATACCGTGGTGACTACCGGTGTGATTGGTGAGACCTACAACATCGGCGGCCATAACGAGAAGCAAAACCTGGAGGTGGTACACACCATCTGCGATCTGCTGGACGAGATGGTACCTCTGTCTCCCTCGCACCTTGGGGGAGAGGGCCGGGGTGAGGGGAGAAGCTACCGCGATCAAATCACCTACGTGGCGGATCGCCCCGGTCACGATCGCCGTTATGCCATCGATGCCAGCAAGATGAGCGCTGAGCTCGCCTGGCAACCGCAAGAAACTTTCGAGTCCGGCATTCGCAAGACGGTGCAGTGGTACCTGGATAACCAGCAGTGGGTCAGCAACGTCAAGAGCGGTGCCTACCAATCCTGGATTGAACAGAATTACGGGGAGCGTGCCTGATGCATATTCTGCTGTTTGGCAAAAACGGCCAGGTAGGCTGGGAGCTGCAACGGGCACTGGCACCGCTCGGGCGTATCACCGCCGTTGATTTTGACTCCACTGACTATTGCGGTGATTTTAGCAATCCGGCAGGGGTGGCCGAAACGGTACGTCTGGTCAAGCCGGATGTGATTGTCAACGCCGCAGCCCACACCGCAGTCGACAAAGCAGAGAGCGAACGTGAGTTTGCCGAGCTGCTCAACGCAACCAGCGTGGCAGCGATAGCCAAAGAAGCAGAAGTATTGGGTACCTGGCTGGTACATTACTCCACCGACTATGTGTTTGATGGCAGCGGTGAGCGCCCCTGGGTGGAAACCGATGCGACCGCCCCGCTCAATGTCTACGGCGAAACCAAGCTGGCAGGGGAACAAGGCGCCGCTATTTGCTCCCGTCACCTGATCTTCCGCACCAGCTGGGTCTATGCCGCCCGTGGCGCCAACTTTGCCAAGACCATGTTGCGCTTTGGCAAAGAGCGTAGCGAGATGTCAGTCATCAACGACCAGTTCGGCGCTCCGACCGGCGCCGAGTTGCTGGCCGATTGCACGGCCCATGCGATCCGCACGGCGCAAGGCAAACCCGAGGTGGCGGGCCTCTATCATCTGATCGCCTCCGGTACCACCACCTGGTTTGATTATGCCCAGCGAGTCTTCGCCAAAGCGCGGGAAGCCGGTGTCGAGTTGGCAGTGACCCAGGTCAAAGCCGTGCCGACCAGCGCCTTCCCGACCCCGGCCAAACGCCCCCATAACTCCCGCCTTGATACCAGCAAATTCCAGCGCACCTTCGATCTGGTGCTGCCGGACTGGACGGTCGGTGTGGAGCGGATGTTGACCGAGATCCTCGGCAAGTAATAAGAAGAGGGCGAGTGGTGCGGAGATGTACGCCTCTCGCCACCAGGGATAAAACACAACAAGAGTGGCTATTGGGCACACTCTTTTTGATGGTTGCATCATTCAAATATAAGAAATTAAACATCATGACCAAACGTAAAGGCATTATTCTGGCCGGTGGCTCGGGCACCCGTCTCTATCCAGTCACCATGGCGGTGAGCAAGCAGCTGCTGCCCATCTATGACAAGCCGATGATCTACTACCCGCTCAGCACCCTGATGCTGGCGGGGATTCGCGATATTTTGATCATCAGCACGCCGCAAGATACTCCCCGCTTTGAGCAACTACTGGGTGACGGTAGCCAGTGGGGCCTGAATTTGCAATACAAGGTGCAACCAAGTCCGGACGGGTTGGCACAAGCCTTTATTCTGGGTGAAGAGTTCATCGGTTCAGATCCCTGTGCACTGGTGCTGGGCGACAACATCTTCTACGGCCACGATCTGCAGAAACAGCTGGCGGCGGCAGCGGCCAAAGAGAGCGGCGCCACCGTCTTTGCCTACCATGTGCACGACCCTGAGCGTTATGGGGTTGTTGAGTTTGATAAAGAAGGCACCGCTATCTCTCTGGAAGAGAAGCCGTTGGAGCCCAAGAGCAACTATGCGGTCACCGGCCTCTATTTCTATGACAATAGTGTGGTAGATATTGCCAAGAGCCTGAAGCCATCACCGCGTGGTGAGCTTGAAATCACCGATGTGAACCGTATCTACTTGGAGCAAGGCAATCTGTCGGTGGCGATGATGGGCCGTGGTTATGCTTGGCTTGATACTGGCACCCATGAAAGCATGATTGAAGCGAGCAACTTTATTCAGACAATCGAGACGCGTCAGGGGTTGAAAGTGGCCTGCCCGGAAGAGATTGCCTATCGCCAGACGTTCATTACTGCCGAGCAGGTGCGTGAGCTGGCGGCACCGTTGGCAAAGAATGCCTATGGGCAATATCTGCTAAAGATGGTTTCGAAAGCCTGATGTGATATTGGGGGCGGGATACGCTACCCCAATAGAGATTGAATTAAATTTGGATATCAGCAATGAATGTAATCAAAACCGAGATTCCTGACGTGCTTATCTTTGAGCCAAAAGTATTTGGCGATGAGCGTGGTTTTTTCTTTGAGAGTTTCAACCAGAAGCTGTTTGAAGAGGTTGTTGGTTATCCGGTCACTTTCGTGCAGGACAATCACTCCAAATCATCGCAAGGGGTGCTGCGTGGCTTGCACTATCAGTTGCCTCCCCATGCTCAGGGCAAGCTGGTGCGGTGTGTTGCGGGTGAAGTCTTTGATGTGGCAGTCGATATCCGCAAAAGTTCGCCGACCTTTGGGCAATGGGTTGGTGCTCACCTGTCAGGTGAGAACAAGCGACAGTTGTGGATCCCGGAAGGATTTGCCCATGGTTTTGTCACCTTGAGCAACACGGCGGAGTTTTTGTATAAGACCACTAATTACTATGCACCGCAGAGTGAAGGGGCTATCCGTTGGGATGACCCTCAGGTGGGGATTGAGTGGCCAATTGAAGGTGAAGTGAGTCTATCTAAGAAAGACCAAGAGGCCGTTAGCTTGATTTATGTAAACAATGCTGAGTTATTTTAATGAGTATATTACGTAATACCGCATGGAATTTTGCGGGGTACATATTGCCAACAATAATAACTATCCCGGCACTTGGTTATTTAAGTCGAATGTTAGGTTTTGAGTTGTTTGGTATTTTTACTCTTTCACTTGCCTTGTTTGGTTACGCAAGTATTTTTGATGCAGGCCTAACTCGAGCAGTAATTAGAGAAGTCTCATACTATCGAAACAATTTCAATGAAAAATTAAAAATAATTGCCACGTCAACAATTGTGGTAAGTTTTTTAGGGTTTATTGGTATGTTAATCATATTGTGCTTAGATAAAAAATGGCCAATATGGTTAAATGTATCAGAAGATTTTTATACAGACTTGCAAGACTCAATGAAATTGTTGGCTGTGATGGTTCCTGTTTTTTTGATAGGGCAAATTTGGTTAGCTATTCTAGAGGGTGAGGAGCGTTTTGCTAATTTAAACTTGCAAAAGACAATCACAGGCAGTGTGCAGGGTGGATTACCTGCACTATTTGTACACTTTAGTCCAACCTTGATGAGCGCTATCTCTGGGTTGCTTATTGGGCGTTTGCTGGTGATGTTTTTAGCAATTTATACTTCGCGCAAAATATTGTTCAGCATGCGTTTCAATATCGATTCTATTGTATTAAAAAGGCTAATCTCATTTGGTGGATGGATTACCCTAAGTAATATTATTAGTCCAGTAATGAGTTACTTTGATCGATTCATCGCCTCTAATATGTTAGGTGCATCACATATTGCTGCATATACTGCACCATCTGAATTTATTTCTCGTTTAAGTATTGCGCCGGGTGCTTTGTCTAGAGTGATTTTCCCTAAATTGGTTGCGTGTGATAAAGAAGAACGAAATAAAATTAAAACGAAGTCTTTTTATATTATGGCATTGCCGATTCTTGGTCTTTCTATTGTTGTTGGGGTTTGGGCTGACAAATGGCTTACAATATGGCTTGGAAGCAGTTTTTCTAACACTTCACCATTAATTTTACAAATTTTATTGGTTGGTTTTTTTTTCAATTCACTCGCATTAATTAGCTTTTCCAGCTTACAGGCCAAAGGGTTCTCTAATGTGACTGCATTTGTTCATGCTATAGAGGTGATACCATATTTACTAGCATTGCTCTATGGAATTAAGGAGTTCGGTATGATTGGTGTTGCTGTATGCTGGACCATTAGAGTGTCTATTGATTTTTTGTTGATGTTCTTTTTGGATAAAAAATTCGAATAGTCTTTCCTGATTACCCATTATTAGCAGTCACCACGAACTATACTGATCTTACGTACGGTTATCGAGGTGCAAGATCATGGCAAAAAGCAAAGTCCAATTCCAGAAAGGCTACAGCCTGTTTGTGTTTCTCAATGACTATGGCACTGAGGCTCAGTGCGAAAACGCACAGTTCACTTGGCGTTTTCCTAACGGCTTTGTCTGCCCTGAATGTGCCAACAAGACCTGTTGTCGCCTGAAAGGGCGGCCACGAGTGTGGTAATGCACCTGTTGTCACAAACCAAAACAGGCTTGTCAGCGATGGAGCTAAAGCGTCAGGTAAGTATTCACCGGAACAGTATTGACACAGGAAAAATGAGACGATCGTCTCTTGATCCCACTTTCCTGCTTGCTTG
>NZ_JAPCIY010000030.1:0-45297 GCF_027707645.1 Aeromonas sp. QDB30
CCGAAACCCAACAAGGAGTTTCGGATTCTTACACAGCCTGAGGATCGGTCAATGGATCCTTAACTGATCGGCATTACCGCAGGGCCCTGATGATAGTGGATGGCTGACGCCCGTCTCGCCCGGATCAAGGCTGACGCGGCAGATCCCTGTAGCCCATCTCGTACAGGGTGAAGGCATAGATGTCCGCACTCTGCTCGATAAGCTTGGCCACCGGCGTGCCCGCCCCGTGCCCGGCATTGGTCTCGATGCGGATGAGCTGGGGATGGGGGCCGGCATTGTCGGCTTGCAGGGTGGCGGCAAACTTGAAGGAGTGGGCCGGCACCACCCGATCGTCGTGATCCGCCGTGGTCACCAGGGTCGAAGGGTAGCTGACCCCGGCCCGGACGTTGTGCAGCGGCGAGTAGCCCTTCAGGTAGTCGAACATCGCCTCGCTGTCGGCGCTGGTACCATAGTCATAGGCCCAGCCCGCCCCGGCGGTGAAGGTGTGGTAGCGCAGCATGTCGAGCACCCCCACCGCCGGCAGGGCGACCCGCATCAGATCAGGCCGCTGGGTCATCACGGCCCCCACCAGCAGACCGCCGTTGGAGCCACCTCGGATCGCCAGCCGATCGGTGCGGGTGTAGCCCTCGGCCTTGAGGTACTCGGCCGCCGCGATGAAATCGTCGAACACGTTCTGCTTGTTCTGCTGGGTACCCGCCAGGTGCCAGGCCTGGCCGTACTCGCCGCCCCCGCGCAGGTTGGCCACCGCATAGACGCCCCCCAGATCCAGCCAGTTGGCCACCGACACGCTGAAGCTCGGGGTCAGGCTCACGTCGAAACCGCCGTAGCCGTAGAGGATGGTCGGGTTGCTGCCATCAAGCTTGAGCCCCTTGCGGTAGCTGATGATGAGCGGCACCCGGGTGCCGTCCTTGCTCTGGTAGAAGCGCTGCTCGGAGACGTAATCCTCCGGTTTGAACGGCGCCGCCGAGGCCCGATAGAGGCTGATGGCGCCGCTCTTGGGTTCAAACCGGTAGAGGGTGGGCGGCTGGGCATAGTGCTCGAAGCCGAAGTAGAGGGCGGGATCATCGTGCTTGCCGTTGAAGCCACTGACGCTGCCAAGGCCGGGCAGCGCCACCTCGCGCACCCGCTTGCCTTCGTAGTCGAACTGCTCGACCCGGGCGGTGGCATCCACCATGTACTCGGCGAACAGATAGCCGCTGCCGCTGTGTACCGTCAGCACCTGCTGACGCTCGGGAATGAGATCCCGCCAGTGGGCCGGGCCCGGGTTGGCGGCATCCACCGTCACCAGCCGGCCGTTGGGGGCGTCCCGGTTGGTCAGCAGGTAAAGGGTGCCGCCCTTGTTGTCCACCAGGCTCACGTCCGCATCCAGATCCCCCTGCACCGTCAGCAGCGGCGCGTTCTCCTGGCTCAGATCCTTCACATAGAGGCGGTTGCCCGAGGTGGAGTTCGCCGCCGAGATAAGCAGGAAGCGGTCATCTTCGGTGACGGTCGCCCCCACGTAACGGTGGTGCTGGGCCGGGATGGCGCCGAACACCAGCCGGTCATCCTCCTGCGCCGTGCCTAGCCGGTGGAAATAGACCTTGTGCTGATCGGTCCTGGCCGACAGCTCGCTGCCGTCGGGCTTGTCGTAGCTCGAGTAGAAGAAGCCCTCGTGGCCGAGCCAGCTGATGCCGCTGAACTTCACGTCCTTGAGGGGCGCCTCCAGCGGCTGCTTGCTCTCTACGTCCATCAGGTGGATCTCGCGCCAGTCGCTGCCCGCCAGCGACAAGGAGTAGGCCAGGATGCGGCCATCGCGGGAGAAGCTCAGTTGATCCAGCGCCGTGGTGCCGTCGGGGCTGAGGGTATTGGGATCGAGGAACACCTCGGCCGGCTTGCCCTCCAGCTGGCGCCACAGGACGTTCTGGTTCTGCAGGCCGTCGTTCTTGAAGAAGTAGTGGTAGCGCCCCTCGCGAAACGGCGCCCCCTCCTTGGCGTAATTCCAGGAGGCGGCCAGCTTCTCCTTGATGGCGGCGCGATACGGGATCTGCGCCAGGTAACCCTGAGTCACCCGGTTCTGGGCCTTGACCCAGGCCTCCGTCTCGGGGCTGCGGTCATCCTCCAGCCAGCGATAGGGGTCGGCCACGGCCTGGCCGAAATAGTGATCCACCTGCTCACCCTGGCGGGTGACGGGGTAGTGAAGGCGCGTATTCCCTGACATGGCATCCTCTCTGGTTGGCTGGCCGCTGCACGCACAGAGCAGTGACAGGGCCAGCAGGCTGACAATGGCTCGCATCGAGGCGGCTCCCTGCGGTTTGAGTGAGCGAGCAGGTTAACAAAGCACGCCGGATGGCCCAACCCCCCGACCGGTGACAGAGAGTGGCCCGCCGACACGGAGGAGCCATATGAGTTTTTTCGCTTAAGTTTGCCGCTTTATTTTGTTTGTTATCCGGCCCTTGGGTCACAGGATGGAATAAGACACCAGCCAACGTGAGCCATTCAGGATAAAGCATGCCGTACAGCTACTTATCACATCTGCGTTGCAGCAAGACCGGCGAGATAGTGGATGCCGATCAGCCCCAGCAGTTGAGCCCGGTCGGAGCCCCCTTGCTGGCCAGCTACGACCTCGAGGCCCTGAAACAGGCCTGGCACCCGGCCGCTCTGCTGGGCCGCCCCGCCAGCCTGTGGCGCTACCACGAGCTGCTGCCGGTGCGCGACCCCGCCCAGGTGATCACCCTGGGGGAAGGCTTCACCCCTCTGCTGCCCCTGCCCGCTTTCGGCAAGCAGATTGGCATTCCGGATCTCTGGATGAAGGATGAGAGCATCATCCCCACCGGTTCTTTCAAGGCCCGCGGCGCCGCGGTCGGCGTCTCCCGCGCCCGGGAGCTCGGCATTTCCCACTTCGCCATGCCCACCAACGGCAACGCCGGTGCGGCCTGGGCGCTTTACGGCGCCCGCGCCGGCTTGCGCAGCACCATAGTCATGCCCCAGGCGGCACCCGCCATCACAAGACTGGAGACCTCGCTGGCCGGTGCCCGCCTCTATCTGGTGGATGGCCTCATCAGCGACGCCGGTCGCCAGGTGGCCGAGGCGGTGGCCGAGCAGGGGCTGTTCGATGCCTCCACCCTCAAGGAGCCCTATCGCATCGAGGGCAAGAAGACCATGGGGCTGGAGATCGCCGAGCAGCTCGGCTGGACCCTGCCGGACGTCATCCTCTACCCCACCGGCGGCGGGGTTGGTCTCATCGGCATCTACAAGGCGCTGCGGGAGTTGCAGGAGCTGGGCTGGGTCAAGGGGCCGCTGCCGCGACTGGTGGCGGTGCAGGCGAGCGGCTGCGCCCCCATCGTCCAGGCCTGGCAGCAGGGGGAGCGCGAGTCGCGCTTCTGGCCCGACTCCCAGACCCTGGCCTTTGGCATCAACGTACCCAAGGCGCTGGGGGATTTTCTGGTGCTGGACGCCCTCTATCGCACCGAGGGATGCGCCGTCGCGGTAGACGATGGCGCCATCCAGCGCGAGATCCGCCAGCTCGCCGCGCGCGAAGGCAGCTTCGTCTGCCCGGAAGGGGCGGCCGCCTTCGCCGCTGCCCGCCAGCTGCGGGAAGCGGGCTGGATACAGGGGGGCGAGCGGGTGGTGGTGCTCAACACCGGCGCCGGCATCAAGTACCCTGACGCCATCACGGTCGTGCCCCAGCGGCTGCGCCGCGACGGGAGGATCCCGGCATGAGCTTCGACTGGTCCTTTGTTCTCACTACCCTGCCGGCGTTCGGCCAATCGGTCTGGGTCACCCTGCAGCTCGGCGCCATCGTGATCCTCACCTCGCTCGCCGTGGCGATGCTCAATGTGACGCTGCTGAGCCTGCACAAGCCCTGGCTGAACCGGGTGATCCGCGCCTATGTGGAGCTGGCCCGCAACACGCCGCTCTTGATCCAGCTGTTCTTTCTCTACTTCGGGCTGCCGGCGCTCGGCATCTCGCTCTCCGGCTTTGCCACGGCGGTGATCGCCATGACCTTCCTCGGCGGCGGTTACCTGACCGAGGCGCTGCGGGCAGGCGTTCAGGCAATCCCCCCCAGCCAGCTGGAAGCAGGCCGGGCCATCGGCCTCTCCCGCTGGCAGCTGCTACGCCACGTCCAGCTACCCCAGGCCTGGCTCGCCAGCCTGCCGGCGCTGTTTGCCAACTTCATCTTTCTGCTCAAAGAGACCACGGTGGCTTCGGCGGTGGCGGTGCCGGAACTGCTCTACACCACCAAGAACTACATCGCCCTCTACTACAAGACCTACGAGATGCTGGCGGTGCTGACCTTGATGTGCGTGCTGATCTTTCTGCCGCTCTCCCTCGCCCTGCGCGTCGTTGAAAGGAGGCTGCAACATGGTCAGTTCGGTCATTGAACAACTGATGCAGACACCTATTGTCCAGCTGCTGCCGTCACTCGCCACCCATGCAGAGGAAAGGAGGGATCAATATGGTCAGTTCGGTCACTGAATCGCTGATGCAGGCAAGGATCCCGATGTGGGCACTTATCTTCCTGCAGCTGCAGCCACCCTCACTCGCCACCCATACACAAGAAGGGAGGGATCACTATGGCCATTCCAGTCACTGAACAGCTGACGCAGGCGCTGCCGCTGCTGGCGGTGGGTGCGGGTCAGACCCTCGCCATCTCCCTGCTCGCCATCCTGTTCGCCACCCTGGGCGGGGTCGGTTATGGCGTGCTGGCCCAGCAAGGGGGAAGGCTGACTCGGGGAGTGCTGCGGGTCTATCTGGAGCTGTTTCGGGTGGTGCCCGTGCTGGTCTGGCTCTACCTCTTCTTCTTCGGGCTGCCGATCTTCTTTGGCGTAGACATCCCGGCCTTCTGGTGCGCCGTGCTGGTGCTGGCCCTGTGGGGCGCCAGCGAGGTGGGGGAAGTGGTGCGCGGCGGCCTCAACTCCCTCGCCCGCGGCCAGCAGGAGGCCGGGCTGGCGCTCGGGCTCTCCCGCTGGCAGCTCTATCGCCACGTGCTGCTGCCCCAGGCGCTGCAACGGCTGACGCCGCCGACCATCAACATCTACACCCGCATCATCAAGACCAGCTCCCTGGCGGTGCTGATCGGGGTGGTGGAGGTGATCAAGGTAGGCCAGCAGATCATCGAGCGCACCTATGGCTCGCTGCTCATCTACGGTCTGCTGTTCCTGTTTTTCTTTCTGGTCTGCTATCCGCTCTCGCTCGCCTCGCGCCGGCTGGAGCAACAATGGGGTAACGCGGTATGACACCTCTGCTTGAGCTCAATGCTGTCAGCAAACAATTCGGCCAACACCGGGTACTGGACGGGGTCAGCCTCACGGTGAACCCAGGGGAAGTGATCGTCATCCTGGGGCCGAGCGGCTGCGGCAAGAGCACATTGCTACGCACTCTCAACGGGCTCGAACCCATTCAGGGGGGCGACATTCGCTTCGATGGAGAGCGGCTGGATGCCAGCACCGACTGGCGGCGGCTGCGCCAGCGCATCGGCATGGTGTTCCAGAGCTATCACCTGTTTCCCAACCTGACGGTGCTGGAGAACGTGCTGCTCGGCCCTATGCAAGTGCAGAAGCGGGAGCGGGCCGAGGCCCTGCTGCAGGCGGAACAGCTGCTGACCCGCATCGGCCTGTGGGAGCGGCGCCATGACTATCCGCGCCAGCTCTCCGGCGGCCAGCAGCAGCGCATCGCCATCGTGCGGGCCCTGTGCATGAACCCCCAGGTGATGCTGTTTGACGAGGTGACCGCAGCGCTGGATCCCGAGATGGTGCAGGAGGTGCTGGAGGTGATCCGCGATCTCGCCGGCAGTGGCATGACCCTGCTCATCGTCACCCACGAGCTGGCGTTCGCCCAGGCGGTGGCGGATCGCATCGTCTTCATGGACGGCGGCCACATCCTGGAGCAGGCCGCGCCCCATCAGTTTTTCGAGAGCCCGCGCAGCCAGCGTGCCCGCCAGTTCCTCGCCAAGTTTTCTTATACAACTGTCAGCAAACGAAAGGAGTCAGCATGAAGATAATTACCTCGGTCCTGTTTAGCGCCCTCATCGGCCTGGGCCTCGCCAGCGGCGCTGCCCATGCGGCGGACGGTTCCCTCAACAAGATCAAGGCCCGCGACAAGCTCATCGTCGGCGTTTTCACCGACAAGCCCCCCTTTGGCTACGTGGACGAGAAGGGCAACTACGTCGGCTTTGACACCGACCTCGGTCGCCACTTCGCCAAGGATCTGCTGGGGGACGAAAACAAGGTCGAGTTCGTGGCGGTGGAGCCCGCCAGCCGCATCCCCTTCCTGCAGAGCGACAAGGTGGATCTCATCCTCGCCAACATGACGGTGACCCCGGAGCGGCGGCAGGTGGTGGACTTCACCAACCCGAACCTCAAGGTCGCGGTGCAGGTGCTGGTGCCGGAAGGCAGCGACGCCAAGAAGCTCGACGATCTGGCCGGCAAGCGGCTTATCGTCACCACCGGCACCACGGCCGACATCTGGCTGACCCGCAACCACCCGGAGTGGAAGGTGCTCAAGTTCGAGAAGAACACCGAATCCCTGCAGGCCCTGGCCCAGGGCCGCGGCGACGCCTATGCCCAGGACAACCTAGTGTTGTTCAGCTGGGCCAAGGAGAACCCGGGCTATCGGGTGCTGCCCGAGAAGCTGGGCTCGGAAGACCCCATCGCCCCGGCGGTGAAGAAGGGCAATATCGAGCTGCGTGACTGGGTCAACGACCGTCTCGCCAAGCTGGGGGAAGAGAAGTACCTGCTGAAACTCTACGACCAGTATGTGCGCGACAAGCTTAGCGCCGATACCGATCCCAACGACGTGATAGTGGAAGGAGGCAAGTGGCAGGGTTGAGCCCTGCCCCCACAGCAGTGCTGAGTGTGAAGTGTGTGATCTTTGGTTCCGTTGGTCTGCAAACCGCAAGGTTTGACCTTTCCAGGCGCCCCCTCCAGGTGGCGCCTTTTTTTGTTTGCAAGACCCCGGCAGACGGGACACCCGCTCTGTGAGCCAGCTCCCCCTGCCCCGGGATGCCCTGTGCCATCCTCACTGAAACGGCAGCGGGAGGAGAAACCCATGTGGATAGAGGCCGAGCCCGTCTACGGCGCCCTGGTGTCCCTGGCCATCGGGCTCATCATCGGGCTGGAGCGGGGCTGGCAGGTGCGCCAGCTCGGAGACAACCAGCGCATCGCCGGGATGCGCACCTATGGCCTCATCGGTCTGCTCGGCGGGGTCTGCGCCCTGCTGCTGCCCACCCTGGGGCCCTGGCTGGCCCTGCTCGGTCTGCTGACCGTGGTGACGGGGTGCGGCCTCTCGGTCTGGCTGGCCCTGCGCTGGCAGGGGGAGTTCGGTCTCACCAGCTCGGTGGCCATGGTGCTCACCTATCTGCTGGGGCTGATGTCGGTGCTGCAGAGCCCGAGCGAGGCGGTGGCCTGCGCCGTGCTGGCGGCCCTCCTGATGGGGCTCAAGGGCAAGATCCAGCAGGGGATGCTGTTCTTGAGCGAAATGGAGTTTCACGCCACCCTGCGCTTTCTGCTCATCTCCCTGGTGCTGCTGCCGGTGCTCCCCGATACCGAGATGGGTCCCCTCAATGCCTTCAATCCCTTCAAGATCTGGCTCATGGTGGTGGTGATCGCCGGCATCTCGTTCTGTGGTCACTTCGCGGTGCGCCTGCTCGGCACCCGCTCCGGGCTGGTGCTCACCAGCATGCTGGCGGGGCTCGCCTCCTCCACCGCCCTCACCCTGCAATTTGCCCGCCTCAACAAGGAGCAGGGAGGGCTGGAGCGGCTGCTGGCCACCGGCATTCTGCTGGCGGGAGCCACCATGTGGCTCAGGCTGCTGGCACTGGTGCTGATCATCCACGGAGAGCTGGCGCTGCGTCTGGCTGTCCCCCTGCTGCTGCTGGCAGCCATCGTCTACGGCTTTGCTTTCTGGTTCTGGCGCCAGCGGGAAGAGATGCCGGACGGCCCGGTACAGCCCGAAACCCGCAACCCGCTGGATCTCGCCACCGCCATCAAGTTCGGTCTGCTGCTCGCCCTCATCGGCTTCATGGCCACCCTGCTGCAAAGCAAGGTGGGCAACTCCGGGGTCTATCTGCTGTCGCTGGTCTCCGGCATCACGGACGTGGACGCCATCACCCTTTCCCTCTCCCAGCTCGCCCAGAAGGAGCTGTCCCTGGAGGTGGCGGCCAGGGGCATACTGCTCGCCGGGCTGGTCAACTCCCTGGTGAAAGGGGTGCTGGCACTGGTGATTGGCGGACGCAGCCTGGGGCGGCGGGTCTTGCTCCCCTACCTCGTCTCCATCCTGCTCATCCTGCCCCTTGTCCTGATGACATGATGACGGGGATCACCTGACGGGCCCGGCACTCTGACACCCCCTCCCCTTGTCGCGTATACTGCCCCCTCTTGCAGCAGGAGGAGATAACAATGACAAGCGACTGGGACAAGGTATTGGCTGGGGGCGCCCTGGACAGCCAGAGCGAGGAGATAGCGAACGACCGCATTCGCGGCCAGGCGCTGCTGAGCCGACTCAACGCCTCACCGGCGGGGGATCACGTCCTGCGCCAGCAGATCTGCCGCGACCTCTTCGCCCACTGTCCCGACTCCTGCTGGATCAGCACCCCCTTCACCTGCGAATTCGGCCGCAACATCCACATCGGCGAGAAGACCTTCTTCAACTTCAACGTCACCATACTCGACGTGGGCGAGGTGCACATCGGCAACCATGTGTTGCTGGCCCCCAACGTGCAGATCTACACCGCCACCCACACCATGGACTATCTGGAACGACGCAACTGGACCGCCTACAACAAGCCGGTGCGGATCGGCGATGACTGCTGGATTGGCGGCGGCGCCATCATCTGCCCAGGCGTCACCATAGGGCCCCGCTCCATCATAGGGGCTGGCGCCGTGGTCACCCGGGACATCCCGGCGGACTCCCTGGCGGTGGGCAATCCGGCCCGGGTGATCCGCACGCTACACCCGGGCGAGACTCGGGATCAGGTGTGCCTGTCATGATGGCCCTTGCCCTGCTGCCTTTGGGTTGGGCAGGCTGGCTCGGCGCGCACGATGCCAACTGGTGGCCGCTGGCCCTGATCCTGCTGATGAGCCTGCTGACCCTGGTCGTCTACGCCTGGGACAAACGCCAGGCCATTCGTGGCGGCTGGCGCGTGCCCGAGGCCCGCCTGCACCTGCTTGAGCTGTGCGGCGGCTGGCCCGGCGCCCTGGTCGCCCGCCAGTGGCTGCGCCACAAGACCCAGAAGGGGAGCTACCGCCTGCGGTTCTGGGCCATCGTCTGGGGGCAGTTGCTGCTGCTCGGGATCTGGCTCGGCTGGCCGCTCTGGCCGCTCTGAACAACCAGGCGGGCATTGCCGCCCAAGGTCGGGTATGAGACAACGACAGCGCGGGAGACAGATCCTCTCGTTCAAATCTTGAAAGGAGTCATTCATGACCATGTGGACAGGTATCGTCCTGATCGTCTTTATCAGCGTGTCGTTCAGCTATCTCACCAAACGCGCCCGCTACCAGATGGGGGATGCCCGCATTACCGATCGTCTCGGCAAGCAGGACATGATCATCAAGGAGTTGCAGGAGCGCATCGCCAATCTGGAGGCCATCGTCATCGAGGAGGAGAAGCGCCGCCCGTTCAAGGAGCTCTGATCCGGCAAGCCGGGCGGCAAACCGGCCAGCCCCCGGGCTGCAAGGGTTTGCCGCCGCCCCCGCTCGCACCCGCCCGTCCTCCGCCTGGCAAAAACGAAATTCACAGCAGGATCAATCCCCTGCCATTTTTCGGTTGAATGTTCGCCAAGCTGGCCCGTTCCCTGCTCCGTCATGACATCAGTCGTACGGAGAGTGACATCATGATCGCCATCGGCACCCTGCTTCCCCTCGCCTCCCTTGCCATCAAGCTCGGCAGCAAGCTGCTGGGCGACGGCACGCCGCCCGCCCAGACCGAGCCTGCCGTGCACCTTGCCCCCATGGTGCAGAGCCTGTTCCAGCGCCTCGGCATCCAGGAGGCTGACAGCGAGCAGAACCGCCCCGCCATCAACCACTTCATGGGGGCGCTGATGCAGACCCTGGGTCAGGAATCCTCGGGCCAGCCCCTGCCCCAGGCCATCGATGCCGCCCGCACCCAGTTGGCAGACGGCACCCAGAGCACCCGCCTCGACGCGCTGCAGAGCGAGCTCGACACCCTCAAGGGCTCCCTCGGCAACAGCGACCTCAACCTCGATCAGCTGCTTTCTGCCTTCAAGCAAACCCTGCCCCAGGGCCCGGGGGAAGGCGTCGGCAAGCTGCTCAATGCCAGCGCGTGAGCGGGAGTGGAACCATGAAAAACGGCAACCAGACGGTTGCCGTTTTTGTCGGGCCGGATCTCAAGGTGTCACGCTAGGGCTGTGAAGGAGGCGGGCTCAGCATGGCGCCGGCCAGTGCGGTCTGCCCGCGCTCCTGCAGGGCATTGGCCGCTCCCAGGCGATCCGCCGCCTCCTTGTTCTGACCCAGCTTGAACTTGCCGACCAGCCGCTCAATCTCGATCTCTATGCCCACCACGGCCTGCACCATGGTCTCGAGATAGTCTCTCGGTGCATCCGCCATCTTCCAGGGGGTGGATTCTCCCGCCTCGTGGGTACGGGTCAGGGTCGCGAGCAGGCGACGCACGAAGCGGGCATCGTCCCTCACCCGGATACGGCCATGGGCGTGCACCACGCAGTAGTTCCATGTCGGCACCTGCTTGTGATGCACCTGCTTGCCCGGATACCAGCTGGGGGAGATATAACCCTCGGCGGCCCGGAAGATCACCAGCACCTCGTCGCCCTCTTTCACCTCCTGCCAAAGCGGGTTGTTGCGGGCCACATGGGCCCGCAGCACACCGTGGGCCCCCTGCGCCCCATCAAACTCGAACGGCAGGTGGTTGGCATCCAGCCCCCCTTCACCACAGGTGATCAGGGCCCCCAGGGGGTTCGCCTGCATCAGCTGGTGCAGCGCCTCGGGGTCGGTAACGGCGAAATGGGGTGGCAGGTACATGGGAACTCCTTGATCCGGTTGACGCGTCCATACGCATTGCAGCGGGATCATGCCCTGCCCGGCGCGGGCCGTCACCCTGAATGTGCCCCACTGAGCCAGTTCATTGCCGCAGGTGGCCGCAATGCCACATCATCATCCACAAGCGCGATATAACACCCTATGTTCACGATGCGAATATCACTTTAACAGCCCAAGTGAATGGAAAAACAACATCAATGACAAAGATAATTCCGCTTTACACCCCGCCCCCCTTCGCCAGATAGCCAATACGGTAGATCTCGCCCCCGCCAGGCAAGGGCGATGAGAGGGACGGGAGAAAATCCGCCTCCAGCCATTCCCATCGGGTGAGATCCCAGCCGCTCACCATGGCCTCGCCGTGCAGGTCGGCCAGCTGGTCGTGGGAAGCGACCTTGGTGCGCCGCAGCCTGGCCATGCAAGCCCCGTCGAGGGAGGCCGGATCCGGCGCCCGCAGCAGATGCCAGGTCTCGATGCGGGGCCAGCCGAAATGCCGGGTGAGCGCCGCGAATCCCTCGCTTGCCAGGAATCGGTGCATCGCCTCGGCGCTGTGCCACACATAGAAGGGGGCATAGCGGTTCTCCTGCCCCGGCAGGGCCCCATCGTCCTGACGGCTGTAGAGATAGGCCTTGAACAACAGACCGGGAAAGCCGTCCAGTCTGGCGCCATTGCTGGCGATCCGCTGCTCGATCAGCGCCATGTCGTAGTCTGCGGGCAGGGTGAATCGGTAGTGCATGGCGATCATGAGGCCACCTCCTGTCTGAACATCCGGCCCTGGCCGAAACTCCACGCCTCGGCATCGGTCTGCTGGATCACCACCATGAGGTTGTCGGGGTGGATCCCAAGCTCGGCCTCAAGGCGCTCGGCGAGACGTGCATAAAGCCGCTCCCTGGTCGCGGTGCTGCGCACCTTGCCCGCCAGGATCTGGAAGAGGATGAAACCTTGGTCCCGGCGGCCGGTCTGGTAGTGGGGGTCATAGATGAGCGCACTGGCAGGCAAGATCTCGAGGATCTGGAATTTATCCTTCGGCGGCACCTCGAACACCTCCACCAGGGTCTGGTGGTAGAGGGCGCTGAGTTGCTGCAGGTGTGCGTCGCTCATCCCCTCGCACAGGGTGATGCGGGTCAGCGGCATGGGGTCACCTCCTCGCGGGGGGGCAGATAGCCCACGGCCGTCACTGCGGCGGGCAAACCGGCGTAGAAGGCAAGATGGGTAAACAGCTCTTCCAGCTCATCCCGGGACAGGCCGTTTTGCCGGGCGAATGCAATATGCCAGGGCAGTTGTTGCACCCGGCCCAGTGACGCCAGGATGGCCAGGGTGATCAGGCTGCGCTCGCGTGCCGAGAGGGTGGGGCGCTGCCAGATATCGCCAAACAGCGTCTCTTCCGCCAGTCGGGCGAGTCGGGGGGCAAGCTGCGCCAGGGCGGCGCGATCGGGAACATTGGGTGTCATGGCAATCTCCTTGGTAGATGAAGCCACTCTCCCTCACTGCTACAATTTAAAAAATCGAAATATTCAAGACCAATCATCCCGATTATGAGGATAGTTATGTCACCCCTTCCCCCCAGTCTGGATCTCGATGCCCTGCGCAGCTATGTGCTGGGGCTGGAGTGCGGCAGCTTTGCGCTGGCGGCGCAGCGGCTGTGCCGCTCCACCTCGGCGGTCAGCGCCCAGTTGAAAAAACTCGAACAGCAGTGCGGCACCGATCTGGTCATGAAGCAGGGACGTCACCTGGTGCCGACAGCCAGCGGTGAGCGCCTGCTGGGCTACGCCAAGCGGCTGCTGGCGCTCAATGACGAAGCCGTGCTCGCCCTCAAAGGGGAACTGCTGCAAGGGGAGATCCGGCTCGGGGTGCAGGAGGACTTCGGTGAATCTTTGCTCCCCGCCGTGCTGGGGCCCCTCTGTCGCCAGCACCCGGCCCTGCGCATGACGACCCGCATCGATCGCAACGGGGCTCTGGTGCAGGGGATCAGGGAGGGCACCCTCGACATGGCTCTCGCCTGGCAGCCACAGGGAGAGCGGGAGGATCTTCCCCTCATCAAGGTGGTGCAACTGGCCTGGATTGCCCACCCCGAGTGGGACCCCGTCCCTTTGCTCGCGCGCGGGGAGCCCCTGCCCCTGGTGCTCTTCGATGCCCCCTGCCTGATGCGGGCACGGGCCATCCGCGCCCTCGACGATGCCGGGATCCCCTGGCGGATCGCCTTCACCAGCCAGAGCCTGGGGGGGATCTGGGCCGCCGTGCAGGCCGGGCTCGGGATCACGGTGCGTTCCCCCATCGGCATGCCGGCCAGTCTCGCCACCCTCGGCGGCGTGCTGCCCTCACCGGGTACCCTGGGGGTGGTGCTGCTCGCCGCCAGCCATGAAACCGACGAGGCCAGGAGCCAGTTGCAACGACTGCTCACGGACGCCGTACATCATGCCAGCGCCGGACACAGGGGCTGAACAGCGCCTGGTCAACGCGCCCCACGGCGCCTAGGCGTACCCATAAAAAAAACGGCAACCCTGAGGTTGCCGTTCTGCCTTCTAATTCCCATGGCAAGCCGGTTGGCTTAACCCGCCCGCTTGCTCAGCCAGGCTTCGGCGGCGGTGAGGGCCGATTCGATCTGCTCGCGGGCGACGCCGCCTTTGGCGACCCGCTTGGCCAGGGTCGCTTCCAGTTCCAGATTGGGGTAGACGTCGAACTCGATCACCGGGCTAAAGCGCTGGAACTCGCCGATGGTCAGCTCTTCCAGCGGCTTCTTCACCTGAATCGCGTAGACCACGGTTTCGCCGACGATATGGTGCGCTTCACGGAACGGAATCCCCTTGGCCACCAGATAGTCCGCCAGCTCGGTGGCGTTGGCGTAGCCGCCCTGGGCCGCCGCCATGGTGCGCTCGCCATTGACCTTCAGATCGATCAGCACCAGCGCCGCCATATCGAGGCAGTCGTGCCAGGTGTCGAGGGCATCGAACAGCCCCTCTTTGTCTTCCTGCATGTCCTTGTTGTAGGCCAGCGGCAACGCCTTGAGGCTCATCAACATACCCATCTGGGCGCCGACCACCCGGCCGGTCTTGCCACGAATGAGCTCCAGCGCGTCCGGGTTCTTCTTCTGGGGCATCAGGGACGAGCCGGAGGTGACCGCATCTGAGAGCTCGACAAAGCCCGCCTCGCCGGTGTTGTAGAAGATGAGGTCTTCGGCAAACCGCGACAGGTGGGTCATGGACAGCGACGCGACGTGCATCAGCTCCACCACGTGATCCCGGTCGGAGACCGAATCCAGGCTGTTGCGGGTGGCGCCGCTAAAGCCCATGTCGAGCGCCAGCGCCTCCCGGTCGATGGCATAGGCGGTGCCCGCCAGGGCGCCGCAGCCGAGGGGGCTGGTGTCGAGGCGCTTGAGGGCATCCTGCAGACGGGAATGGTCCCGCTCCAGCATCTCCACATAGGCCAGGGCCCAGTGGGCGTAAGTGACCGGCTGGGCACGCTGCAGGTGGGTGTAACCGGGCAGTACCGCGGCCTGGTTGGCACGGGCAGAGGCGACTAGCCCTTGTTGCAGGGCGGTAATGGAGGCGAGCAGCAGCTCCCCTTGCGCTTTGCACCAGAGCTTCAGGTCGGTGGCGACCTGATCGTTGCGCGAGCGACCGGTGTGCAGCTTCTTGCCAAGGGCGCCGACGGCGTCGATGAGCTGGCTCTCGACCCAGGAGTGGATGTCTTCGGCGTCCGAGTTCAGGATCTGCTGGGGATCCTGCTGCACGGAGGCGAGCAGCACTTCCATCGCCTGCTGCAACTTGACCTGCTCACCCTCGGTCAACACGCCCACCTTGACCAGCGCTTTGGCCCAGGCCATGGAGCCTTGAATATCCTGCTCCGCCAGACGGTAGTCGAACCGCAGCGAATCGTTGAACTGCTTGAACCGGCTATCGGCTCCCTGACTGAAGCGTCCACCCCAAAGTGCCATACTGCTCTCCTTGAATGCGTTGTCGGCGGCGCCTTGCGCCGTCGAACTTGAAATCTTGCCCTGTTTTTCTGCGAGCCTGTTATCTCACAGAAGCGGCCAGGGCGCAGCCGCTCTTGTCACACCCGATGAGGATGGCAAAGGGCCTCTCTACCTGTAAAAGAGGGGGCCATGCCCCCTCGAATCAACGGGTGATAGCGCTTGCTTAGCCGTGGGTATGGTCGCCACCGATGGCTTGATGCTGCTCTTTCATGGCGCGGATCCGGCTCGCCAGGGTGTAGAGACGGATGAAGCCTTCGGCATGGCTCTGGTCGTACACTTCGTCGGCACCGAAGGTGGCGAAGTCTTCGGAGTACAGGCTGTTCGGCGACTTCTTCTGCACCGCGGTGACCTGACCCTTGTACATCTTCAGCACCACTTCACCGTCGAGCTCCTCGGCGATGGCGTTGGCGGAGGCGACAATGGCCTTGCACAGTGGGGTGAACCAGCGACCGTCATACACCAGGTGGGAGAACTCGGCACCCAGCTTTTCCCGCCAGGCGCGGGTCGGTCTGTCCAGTACCAGCTCTTCCACGGCGCGCAGTGCGGCAACCATTACGGTACCACCCGGGGTCTCGTAGCAGCCACGGGACTTCATGCCCACCATCCGGTTCTCGGTGATGTCGATCCGGCCCACGCCGTGCTTGCCGGCACGCTCGTTCAGGGTGGTCAGGATCTGGTGCGGGCTGAGCGGCTGATCGTCAACGGCGACCACTTCGCCCTTGGCCACGGTCAGCTTGACGTATTCCGGCTCGTTCGGGGCATCCTCTGCAGAGACGGTCCACTGCCAGACCGCTTCGGACGGCTCGTTCCAGGTGCTCTCCAGCTCGCCACCCTCGGTGGAGATGTGCCAGGCGTTGGCGTCGCGGCTGTAGATCTTCTTCAGGGTCGCCTTGCAGGGGATGTTGCGGGCTTCCAGATAGGCCAGCAGATCTTCCCGGGAGCGCATGTCCCACAACCGCCACGGGGCGATCACTTTCAGCTGGGGCGCCAGAGCAGCTACCGCCCCTTCGAACCGCACCTGGTCGTTGCCCTTGCCGGTGCAACCGTGGGAGATGGCATCAGCCCCTTCCGCCAGGGCAGCCTCGACCATCGCCTTGGCGATCACCGGACGGGCCATGGAGGTACCCAGCAGGTAGGTGCCTTCATAGACGGCGCCGGTCTTC
Organism: Aeromonas sp. QDB30; assembly: GCF_027707645.1. Taxonomy (NCBI): domain Bacteria; kingdom Pseudomonadati; phylum Pseudomonadota; class Gammaproteobacteria; order Aeromonadales; family Aeromonadaceae; genus Aeromonas; species Aeromonas sp. QDB30. Next base: position 16,122 of record NZ_JAPCIY010000030.1, read on the forward strand.
AGGGTCGGGTAGACGTACTCTTTGACGAACTCTTCCCGCAGATCCTTGACGATGCACTTGACCGCGCCGGAGGCGATGGCCTTCTGCTCGATCCCTTCCAGATCGTCACGCTCCTGACCGACGTCGGCGACGAAGGCGATGATTTCAGCGTCATAGTGCTCCTTCAGCCAGGGAATGATGGCCGAGGTATCCAGTCCGCCCGAGTAAGCCAGTACGATCTTGTTGATTCCGCTCATTTACTTCTCTCCGTGATGATTCGATAAAAAGGGGTGATTCCGGGTCGGTTGCCGGATTACTTCTGGCCCTGTCCGAACAGGGTCAGCAGCACGGCGTTCTGAATATGCATCCGGTTTTCTGCCTCATCCATGATGAGGGAGGCTGGGCCGTCCATGACCTCCGAGGTGATCTCCAGCTCCCGGTGGGCCGGCTGGCAGTGCAGCACGTGCTGGATGCCGGTCCGATCGAGCAGGGCCTGGTTGATCTGATAAGGCATGAAGATATCTTTTACCTGCTCCATTGGTGTGTTGTCACCCATGGAAACCCAGGTATCGGTATAAACCACGTCAAAGCCTTCGATATCCGCGACATCATCGCTGATATGTATGGTCGCGCCAGATTGAGCTGCCAGCGCCTGGGCCTGCAGGAAGATCTGGGTATCCGGGCCATGACCTTTCGGGCAGACCAGGGTCACGTCGGTGCCGAGGGTCGCCCCCAGCAGCAGCAGGGAGTGGCTCACGTTGTTGCCATCGCCGAGATAGGCCAGCTTCACCTTGGACAGGTCGCTGTAGTGCTCGCTGATGGTCATGAAATCCGCCAGCCCCTGGCAGGGGTGGTAGAGGTTGCACAGGCTGTTGACCACAGGCACCGAGCCGAACTCGGCCAGCTCGACCAGGGTCTGGTGATCGAATACCCGGGCGACGATGGCGTCACACCAGCGGGACAGGTTGCTGGCGAAATCCTTCACCGACTCCCGCTTGCCGAGCGCGCCGTTCTGCTGATCCAGATAGACGCAGTGACCACCCAGTTTGGCGATGCCGATGTCGAAGGTGACCCGGGTACGCAGGGAGGGCTTCTCGAACAGGGTGACCACGCTCTTGCCCGCCAGGGCCTGGCTGTATTTCTTCGGATCGGCCTTGATCGCCTTGCCAAGCGCCAGCAGCGCCTCGATCTGGGCCTTGCTTAAATCACTGTCTTTCAGAAGATGTTGCATCGGATTGTCCTTTTCCCGGTGGAGATCAGAGGGTGACCTGGGTGCCAACAGCGCCGCCAGCCAGCAGCTTGAGCAGCTGATCCGGGTAGCGCCAGCTGGCGACACAGACCGGCTTGCCCAGGGTTTCGGCTGCGTGCAGGGCGGCTTTCACCTTGACGGCCATGCCGTCCGTGATAACCCCCTTCTCCATCAGGTCCAGCGCGCTCTGCTTGTCCAGTTGCGGCACCAGCTTGCCTTTGCCATCCAGAATGCCGCTCACATCCGACAGCATCACCAGATCGGCGCCCAGCGCCTCGGCAATGGCGGTGGCCGCCTGATCCGCATTGACGTTCATCATCTGTCCGTCGGCGGTAATGCCGATGGAGCTCACCACCGGCAGGAAGCCCTGCCCCAGGATGCCGGCCACCAGCGCCGGGTTGCCCGGTTTGCAGTCACCGACCGCACCGAGATCCGGATCGAGCTGGGTCACCTGGCACAGACCGCCGTCGGCGAGGCACAGACCCACAGCAGGAATGCCGGTGGAGATGGCCTTGGCCATCATCATCTTGTTGGCGGTCCCGGCCAGGGCACCGGCAATCACGGGGATCTGCTCGAACGGGGTCACCCGCAGGCCGTTCTTCTTGGTGGAGGTCATGCCCAGCCCCTTGAGCAGGTCGTCCACCAGGCAGCCACCACCGTGCACCAGCACCAGAGGACGGTGCTGATCATCCAGGAAGGTCTTCAGGGTGGCGAACAGGGCGGTCAGGGCCTCGTCGTTCTCGATCAGGGCACCACCCAACTTGATTACCAGCGTCTGCTTGTCCATCTTCTCGATCCTTTCTTAAAGCGTTAAATCAGGCCGGTGGCCGGTTCAAAACCAAACTTGATATTTATGCACTGCATGGCTTGCGAGGCGGCCCCCTTGAGCAGGTTGTCGATGGCAGAAACCACCACCAGCATGTTGCCCTGCTGCTGCCAGGCGATGTCGCAGTAGGGCGTGCTCGCCACGCCGCGGATGGAGGGCATCTGGCCGGTGAGGCGTACCAGCGGCTTGCCTTCGTAGGCCTTGAGGTAGGCCTGATCCACCTGGGTGTGCGTCACCCCTTCCGCCAGTTGCACATAGATGGTGGCCAGGATGCCCCGCACATAGTTGCCGAGGTGGGGCTGGAACAGCACCTCCTTGCCAAGGTGGTGGCTGATCTCCGGCTGGTGCCTGTGATTGAAGGTGCCGTAGGGATTGAGGCTCACTTCGCAGAAACTGGTGTTGATGGCGGCCTTGCGACCGGCCCCGGAGACGCCGGAAACCGCATTGATGATGGGCTGCCACCCCTGAGCAATCAGCCCGGCCTGTTGCAGCGGCTTGAGGGCGCACAGGGAGGCGGTCGGGTAGCATCCCGGCACAGCAATCAGCTGGGCGGCCTTGACGGCATCGGCATTCCACTCGGCCAGACCGTAAGCGGCCTGCTCCAGCCACTGCTCATTCTCGTGAGTGAAGCCGTAGAAGGAGGAGTAGAACTGCTGATCGTTGACCCGGAAGGCACCGGAGAGATCGAACACCGGCAACCCCTTGGCCAGGAACTTGGGCGCGAGTTCCGCACTCACCTCGTGAGCAGTGGCCAGCACCACCAGATCGGCCTGGGTCAGGATCCGGGTCATGCCGTCTTCGTCCAGGGGCAGCAGCGGCTGATCCAGCTTGCCCACCCATTGGGGATGCAGGGAAGAGAAGCGCTTGTGGGCGTCCTGGCTGCCGGCGGAAACATAGAGGCCGAATAGCTCGAGTTGTGGATGGTTCTGGACCAGAGCGGCCAGTTCGGCCCCCGCGTAGCCACTGGCACCGACGATAACGGTCTTAAGCATGTTTGAGTATTCCAAGTCTGGGTTCGAAATTCACAGCATGGTGCTGCGGTGCAAGGGGTCGGCTATCGCCCCTTTGATGCAACGAGTGCGGAGGGGCAATTCAGGCGGATATGCGTCGTCGGTTACAGATCAGGTGACAGAACATTAACTTTCCCTTACAACTAGAGGCCTTGTCGATGAGCACTCGAACAGAATATTCATGCACTCACTTTGCATTTGTATTTTCTAACAGAAACACTCCGGGGACGCAAGGAGGAGCTGATGGCCAAACTGGATTTTTTTTCACTTTATAAGAATATTATTGCGATTCCCTCTATCAGCAGCACGGATACTCGCTGGGATCAGAGCAATGAGGCGGTAATCCGGCTGCTGGCCGACTGGTTCGGCCAGCTTGGATTCCAGTGCGAGGTGACGGCCCTGCCGGATCTGCCGGGCAAGTTCAACCTGGTGGCAACCTATGGTCAGGGAGAAGGGGGGCTGCTGCTCGCAGGTCACACGGATACGGTTCCCTTCGATGAAGGAGCCTGGACAAAGGATCCCTTCAAGGTGACCGAAGAGGGCAACCGCCTGTACGGGCTCGGCACCATCGACATGAAGGGCTTCTTCGCCTTTATCGTGGAAGCGCTCAAGGAAGTCGACCTCAAGACCCTGAGCAAGCCGCTGCGCATCCTGGCCACCGCCGATGAAGAGACCACCATGGCCGGGGCCCGCGCCATCGCCGCCGCAGCCGAACTCAAACCCGACTACGCGGTGATCGGCGAACCCACCGGGCTGGTGCCCGTGGTGGCCCACAAGGGCCACATGTCGGAAGCCATTCGCATCACAGGCCGAAGCGGCCACAGTTCGGATCCCGCCAACGGCGTCAATGCCATGGAGATCATGCACAAGGCCATGGGTCAGGTGCTCAGGCTCCAGCAGGATTTGAAGGAGAAGTACGCGGATCACCGCTTCGCCGTGCCCCAGCCCACCCTGAACCTCGGCTACATCCAGGGGGGCGACAGCCCGAACCGCATCTGCGGCTGCTGCGAGCTGCACATCGACATGCGCCCCACCCCGCAGGTGGGCCCCGACGAGCTGATGGGCATGTTGAAAGAGGCGCTCTCCCCCATCGAGATCCACCAGCCCGGCTGCCTGCACCTGCAGCACCTGCACGAACCCATTCCGGCCTATGCCTGCCAGGATGACTCCGAGCTGGTGCGGGAGGCGGAAAAGGCGAGCGGCCGGGCCGCCGAGTCCGTGAACTATTGCACCGAAGCCCCCTTTATCCAGCAGCTGGGTTGCGAGACCATAGTGATGGGCCCAGGCCATATCACCCAGGCCCACCAGCCCGATGAATACCTGGATCTGTCGTTCGTCAAACCGACCACGGCGGTGCTGCAGCACCTGATCCGGCGCTTCTGCGTCTAGCCAAACAGGGATGTAAGTAAGTTACATGACAGGCGCCTTGGGACAGGTGAGGGAAATACATGTTCTGAATCGGCTTGTTATTTGACCTTGCGCAGACAATCTGGGTAGATTGTCCCCCTAAGATGACGGAGCATATGTTGTAATCGCACAACAATAAGTGAGGTCGCCTCCCGCCTGGAAGGTCAGGAGGCACCAACAAAATAAGGATGTGGAATGAACGAAAAGTACGCCGCACTACGGGCCAACGTAGGCATGTTGGGCCAACTGCTGGGGAAATCCATCAAGGATCATCAGGGGCAGGCCTTCCTCGACAAGATTGAGACCATTCGCCAACTGGCCAAGTCTTCCCGCAAGGGGAACGAGGCAGACAGAGAGCGCCTGCTCGACACCCTGCGTACCCTCTCCGATGACGAACTGCTGCCCGTGGCCCGTGCCTTCAGCCAGTTCCTCAACCTGGCGAACGTGGCGGAGCAGTTCCACACCATCTCCCGTCGCTGCGAAGAGCAGGTCTGCACCCCGGACCCGCTGGAGCAGATGTTCGACAAGCTGAAAGCCTCCAACCTGTCCCAGGAGGCCATCATCCAGGCCGTGCGCGAGCTGGACATCGATCTGGTGCTGACCGCTCACCCCACCGAGGTGACCCGTCGTACCCTGATCCACAAGCACGTGCAGCTCAACGACTGCCTCGAGGCCCTGGAACTGTCCGATCTGCTGCCCCGCGAGCGGGACAAGATCCAGAGTCGCATCGAGCAACTGGTCAACCAGGCCTGGCACACCAACGAGATCCGCGAACAGCGCCCGACCCCGGTGGACGAAGCCAAGTGGGGCTTCGCCGTGGTAGAAAACAGCCTGTGGCCGGCCATCCCCGAATTCATGCGCAATCTGGACGAGCGCCTGCAACACCATCTGGGTGTGCGGCTGCCGCTGGACGCCGCGCCGGTCAAGTTCACCTCCTGGATGGGCGGTGACCGCGACGGCAACCCCTTCGTCACCGCCAAGGTGACCGCCGAAGTGCTGGAGCTGGGCCGCTGGATGGCGGTGAGCCTGTTCTACAAGGACATCAAGGAGCTCACCTCCGAGCTCTCCATGGCCGATTGCACCGACGCCGTGCGTGCCAGGGTCGGCGACAATCCCGAGCCCTATCGCGCCCTGGTGCGTGAGCTGCGCGAGCAACTGCGCGAGACCCAGGAGTACCTGACCGCCAAGGTACAGGGCCAGGCGAGCGAGAGCCGGGATCTGGTCAAGAGCACCGCCCAGCTGCGCGAGCCCCTGGAGCTCTGCTACCACTCCCTGCATGCCTGCGGCATGGGCAATATCGCCGACGGCATGCTGCTGGACGTGCTGCGCAAGCTGGCCTGCTTCGGCATCCACCTGGTCAAGCTGGACATCCGTCAGGATGGCGAGCGTCACGGTCAGGTCTTCTCCGAGCTGACCCGCTACCTGGGTGTGGGCGACTACGCCGAGTGGAGCGAAGAGGACAAGCAGGCCTTCCTGCTGCGCGAGCTGAACTCCCGCCGCCCCCTCATCCCGAGCGACTGGGATCCCAGTGCCGAGACCCGCGAGACCATCGACACCTGTCGCGTCATCGCCCAGCACGACCCCGATGCGTTCGGCATCTACATCATCTCCATGGCCGGTGCCCCGTCCGATGTCTTGGCGGTCCAGCTGTTGCTGAAGGAAGCTGGCTGCAAGTTCCGCATGCCGGTTGCCCCGCTGTTCGAGACCCAGGAAGACCTGATGGCGGGCACCGCCGTGATGGAACGCCTGCTGTCGGTGGACTGGTATCGCGGTTACATCCAGGGCCGTCAGTACGTGATGATCGGCTACTCCGACTCAGCCAAGGATGCGGGCATGATGGCCGCTGGCTGGGCCCAGTACGCCGCCATGGAATCCCTGGTGGCGCTGGCTGAAGCCAACAACATCCGCCTCACCCTGTTCCATGGCCGTGGCGGTACCGTCGGCCGTGGCGGCGCCCCCGCCCATCAGGCGATCCTCTCCCAACCCCCGGGATCCCTGCGCGGCGGCCTGCGGGTCACCGAACAGGGAGAGATGATCCGCTTCAAGTTCGGCCTGCCGAAGGTGGCCATCCAGAGCCTGAACCTCTACACCAGCGCCGTGCTGGAGGGGAACCTGCTGCCGCCGCCCAAGCCGAAAGAGAGCTGGCGCGCCGTGATGGAGCAGCTGGCGTCTGTCTCCTGCGATCACTACCGCAGTATCGTGCGCGGTCACCCGGACTTCGTGCCTTACTTCCGTGCCGCCACCCCGGAGATGGAGCTCGGCAAGCTGCCGCTCGGTTCCCGCCCCGCCAAGCGCAAGCCCAACGGCGGTGTCGAGAGCCTGCGCGCCATCCCCTGGATCTTCGCCTGGACCCAGAACCGGCTGATGCTGCCGGCCTGGCTCGGCGCCCACAAGGGATTGCAACAGGCCATCGACGACGGCCAGAAGAGTGTGCTGGACGAGATGAGCCGCCAGTGGCCCTTCTTCCGCACCCGTCTCGAAATGCTGGAGATGGTGTTCCTCAAGGCCGACCTCTGGCTGGCAGAATACTATGACACCCGCCTGGTGCCGGAGAACCTGTGGGCACTCGGCACGCAGCTGCGTCAGGAGCTTGCCGACTCCATCGAGGTGGTGCTGAAACTGCGCCCGCAGGGCGACCTGCTGGACGATCAGCCCTGGATCAAGGAGTCCATCAAGCTGCGCAACCCCTACACCGACCCGCTCAACGTGCTGCAGGCCGAGCTGCTCAATCGCTCCCGCAACCACCCGGAGACCCTGCACCCCGAGCTGGATCAGGCGCTGATGGTCACCATCGCCGGCATCGCCGCCGGCATGCGCAACACCGGCTGATCCCGGACCGTTGCAAACAAGGGCGCCCCGGCGCCCTTTTTCGTCTCTGCCGGGCACGGGGATCCCTATATTGCCGCCAGCACAGCCCCCTCTAAGGGAAAAAAACATCCACAACAAACAGGGCGCCATGATGGCGCCCTGTTTTATTTCGCGATATAGCCTCTCATCAGGATACCTGGTTGCGACCACGACGTTTTGCCTCATAAAGTCGCTGGTCCACGCACTGAAGCCAGTCATCCATGCGCCTGTAACTCATCTGATAGGGGGTGAGCCCCACGCTGATGGTGACGGTGATCGCCTGATGCTGGTACAGGAAGGTGTGCTGCTCCACCTGGTGCCGGATGCGCTCCATGATGGTGTGGGCCTCCTCCAGGGTCGTGCCCCGCAGCAGCAGGATGAACTCCTCCCCGCCAAATCGCGCCACCAGATCCTTGCTGCGCACCGCCTGCATCAGGAGCCCCGCCAGCGACGCCAGCACGGCATCCCCGGCAAGGTGTCCATATACATCATTGATTTGCTTGAAGAAGTCGATGTCAATCAAGGCCAGGCAGCAGGCCTCCCCTTCGGCGGGATGGTGCTGGACGTGATCCAGCAACACGTTTGCCTGCTGGAAAAAGCTGCTGCGGTTGGGCAGCTTGGTCAAGAAGTCGTGCTCGGCGTTGAAGCGCAGCACCCGCTCCATGCGGCTGCGCTCATCCTCCAGGTTGCGGGCGTGGATAAGGGTGCCAAGGGCCGTGGTGAGGGGCTCGAGCAGGCTGACATGGGTCTCGTCAAAGCCACCCGGGCGGTTGGCCAGGGCGATCATGCCGATCGCCTCTCCCTTGTGGCGGATGGGAATGCCGAGGAAGCTCTCCAGGTGTGGATGACCACGGGGGGAGACACCGCGACTGGCTGGATGGCTCGGCAGATCGTTGCAGCACACCAGGGTATTGTGGGTCACCACGTGCCCAAACAGGTTGTCGAGCTTGCTGAAGATGAGCCCGCCCCGGCTCTGGCGCTGCTGCTCATACCAGGCATGGGTCGCCTCGTCCCAGGAGACATTGGAGATGGAGGGGACATAGAGACTGGGGCGGCCATCCTCGTACTGGATGATGCCGATGAAACCATAGGAGCTTTCGCTCACGCTCAGCAGCCGCTCGAAGACGGTGTCGCAGGCGGAGCCGAGATTGCGATCGAGCAGAAAACTCTGGTGAGCGGCCACCACGATGTCAAACAGCTGGCTCTGCTGCTCGACCCGCTGCTTGGCCATCACAGCCGAGGTAATGTCGTGCGCCAGCTTGACCACCCCCAGCAGGATGCCTGCCTCGTCGGTCACGGGCATGTAGGTGGCATGGAGCCAGAGGGGGTTGCCACCTTGCCTGACCCGGCGAAACTCCCCCGACTGGATCTCGCCACCCAATACCCTCTGCCAGAAGAGCTCATGCTCGGCCTGCAGATCCGGCGGCAAGAGCATGAGATGGGACTGGCCCACCAGCGCTTCGGGGGGATAACCCAGCATGTCGCAAAACAGGGGATTGACCGACACCATGCGACCATCGAGATCAAACTCGACCATGCCATAGGCCCGATCAAGGGCGGTCAGCCTGGCGAGGGTCTCATATCGATCCATCGCGTCGATATCGCGAGCGCAAAGTGCTGTGGTATTCATGGCTACGATTCCTTTCGATCGCCGGCGCATTGCATTGGAATGCGGGGACAAGTGCCCAAATCATAGGATCCGGCACCCGGTTACGCTAACACAGGCCCCGATTGGGTGTGAAGACTGGTTCTTGCCACATCCGGCTCCCGGGCGCAGACTGTCTGGCCTTGCCACGGTTCGAGGAGACCCCATGACACCCGCCATCAACTTGCTGAAAAAGCTCAAGATCCCCCACAGGCTCTACCCCTACGAGTGCGAAGCCCACGACGACTTCGGCAAGCATGCCGCTACCCAGCTGGGTCTGCCCCAGGCGCAGGTGTTCAAGACCCTGCTCGCCCATCACGACAAGCAGGCGGTGGTGGCCATCGTGCCCTCCTCGGGCATGTGCAGCCTCAAGCAGCTCGCCAAGGCCACCGGGCTCAAGAAGGTGGAGATGATGAAGCCGGCGGAAGCCGAAAAGCTGACCGGCTACAAGGTGGGCGGCATCAGTCCCCTGGCCCAGAAGAAGCTGCTGCCCACCGTGCTGGACGACTCCGCCATGGCCTTCGACGAGATCCTGGTGAGCGGTGGCAAGCGGGGGCTCTCGGTCGGCGTGGCCCCCGGGGACATGGTCCGGCTGATGAACTGGATTGCGGCCCCCATCGGCGATCATCACGACTGAACAAACAAAAGAGGCGCCATGACTGGCGCCTCTTGCGTCTGGATGTCGGATCTGGCGCCTGTGTGCGAAGGATACCCAAAGCCCCGGCACCGGAAACCGCCCCGTCCCGGCGGGTGATCTGCCGCCCTCAACACGCCGCAGAGCGGCAGGCGGCGGTCAGTTCGGAGAGTCGGCGACGCTGACGCCCGGCATGGTCGAAGTTGCCGTCCTCCAGCCAGCGCTCGAAGCACCCTTTCAGGGCGGGCCACTCGCTGTCGATGACGGAGAACCAGGCCGTATCCCGGTTGTGTCCCTTGTCCACCCGCGCCTGACGGAAGGTCCCCTCATAGTGAAAGCCGAGGCGCAGGGCCGCCTGGCGCGAAGGCAGGTTCAGGGCATTGCACTTCCACTCGTAGCGCCGGTATCCCAGAGCAAAGGCATTGGCCATCATCAACACCATGGCCGCCGTCGCCAGCCGTGACTGCTGCATGGCGGGGGAGAAGTGAAGCCAGCCCACCTCTATACTGCCCGCCAGGGGGTCGATGCGCAGGTAGCTCGCCAGTCCCAGCGCCTTGCCGCTCGCCTCGTCGATGATGCCGTAGAACTGGGGATCCCGCTTGGTGGCGACCTCCCGCAGCCAGACCCCCATGGCGGCCTCGTCCGCGAAAGGGCCGCTGGTCAGGTAAGTCCACATGGCCCCGCTGTCGGCACTGAATGCCCGCCACAGATCCCCCAGATGGCGCTCGGGATCAAGGGGCTCGAGACGACAGCCCCAGCCATGCAGTGCACGGTGGGGAGGGAACTCAGCGCCGCGCCATTCTGGCAGCGCACGCCCCAGAGGCTGCCCAAAGTCGTTGAAAAGGGCGGCGCCGGACAGGGAGGCGTCGCCCCCCTCATTGCAACGTTCAACAGGCACAGGCAATTCCCCCTTCCAGCAGCACTCCGGGCTCGCTGCCCGTGGCGACGGCGAAACCGTCCTGACGCCACCAGTGCAGACCCCCTATCAACTCCTTGACCTCAAACCCGAGGGACGCCAGCTTGTAGGCCCCCTGGGTCGAACCGTTGCAGCCGATGCCGTCGCAATAGCAGACATACACCAGGTTCCGGTCCAGTACCGCCGTGGTCGACGCCGTCATGGTCCTGTGGGGGAAGGAGATGGCGCCGGGGATGTGCCCCTCGGCATAGTGTGCGGGGGAGCGGGTATCGATGACCACGATCCCCGCCGCCCCGGCCAGCAGATCGGCGGCCAGATCCGCCGGATCGGTACGAAACTTCAGCTGGGCCTCGAAAAAGGCGCTGGCTTCGGCGGCCCCTGCCACCCCTGTGCTCAATACATGACTCATCCTGAACGCTCCTGATGACTAGATGACGATCTCTGTGGTGACGACGGTGTTGACCGAGTTGGCGATGAAGCACTCCTCATGGGCCTGGTGGTGCAACTGCTCCAGATCGGCCAGGGCGGGCTCCTGCTCTCCCCCGAAGATCACCCTGGGACGCAGGGTGACCCGGGTCATGGCGAGGCGACCTTGCCCGTTTTTCGCCATGATGCCGACCGCTTCGTCCCGGTAGCTCTCTACCCGATAGCCCGCCTTCGCCGCCAGCCAGAGGAAGGTGAGCATGTGGCAACTGGAGAGGGCCGCCACAAACGCCTCTTCCGGGTCCACATGTTCCGCCACCGAGTAAGGCAGCGGCACCACATGGGGAGAGGAGGAGGCCGGCACCCTGACCCCGCCATCAAACGCCCACTCATGGGCCCGGCTGTAACGCTGATCGACGAAGGGCTCGTGTTCCCCCCGCTGCCAACTGATGGTGGCACTGTATTCCGACATGCAGACTCCTTGTGTTGCCAATCCGTGCCGCCTGCTGGCGCCACCCTGTGACCACCAATGTAGCGACAAAATGGCCTTGCCACGCCGACCAATTTTGCCAATATGGGCAGACCAATTTCATCGGGCCGCCACCATGACCATCCACCCCACCCGCTCTGCCCGTCGGTCGCCAGCCCCACAGCCGCGCCATGCCCTGCGAGCAGGATCCCTGCCTCGAAAGAGGTACAACCCCCGCGCCAACGGGAGCACACCATGACCGTTCTGCCAACGCTCTTCGCCAGCCAGCAGCAAGGGGATCTGCCCCTGCACGAACAACTGGTGCGTACCCTACGCGAGGCCATCCTGGCGGGCCACCTGCCCCTGCACAGCCGCCTCCCCGCCAGCCGTCTCCTGGCCCGGGATCTCGGTATCTCCCGCAGCACGGTGGAACTGGCCTATGGCCGGCTCGAGGCGGAGGGGTATCTGGTGCGCAAGGTGGGCGCCGGCAGCTTTGTCGCCCTGGCGGCGGTGCGCCCCGCGCCGCGCCCGCCCCAGTCAGCGGCTGGCCTCTCCCGTCGCGGCCAGGAGATGGCCCTGGGTGGCGCCTGTCACGACGTGCCCGAGGTGGGCACCACCTTTGCTTCCAGCCAGCCGGATCCCCGTCTCTTCCCCCAGGCACTCTGGGGTCGGCTGATGCAGCAACAGTGGCGCCAGCGCGCCAGCGACTGGATGAACTACGGGGATCCCCAGGGGCTTGGGGAACTTCGCGCCGCCATCAGCAGCTATCTGGTGCAGTCACGCGGCGTGGTGTGCGAGCCGGATCAGATCCTGATCCTCACCAGCTCCCAGCAGGGGATCCTGCTGGCGACCCAGTTGCTCATCGATGCCGGTGACACCGTCTGGGTGGAAGACCCCGGTTATCCCGGGGCTCGCACCGCCATGGAGAGCGCCGGTGCCCGGGTGCATCCGGTGCCGGTGGATGAAGAGGGGCTCAACCCTCATGGGGATCATCCTGCACCACGCCTCATCTACTGCACCCCGGCACACCAGTATCCCCTTGGCGTCCCCATGAGCCTGCCCCGCCGCATGGCGCTGCTGGCCGAGGCAGAGCGTCACGGCGCCTGGATCCTGGAGGACGATTACGACGGGGAGTACCAGTATGATCAGCGTCCCCTGCCCGCCCTGCAGGGGCTCGACGGCCAGGGGCGGGTGATCTATGTGGGCACCTTCAGCAAGGTGCTGTTCGGCTCGCTGCGCCTCGCCTACCTGGTGCTGCCCAGGCCGCTGATGGACTCCTTCTGCCGCGCCCGGGCCGCCGTCGACGGCCACAGCAACCAGTTGCAGCAAGCGGTCACGGCAGACTTCATCCGGGGCGGGCACTTCGCCACCCACCTGCGCCAGAGCCGCCTCCTCTACCAGAGCAGACGGGATCTGCTGCTGGCGGAACTGGCAGAGCACTGCCCGGGGCTTACTCCCATCCACAGCGGCGCCGGCCTGCAGTGCGCCGTGCTGCTGCCCCCCGGTGGCGAGGCGCGCTGGACCGATGCCGCCAACGCCTGCGGGCTGGGGCTGCGCCATCTGGGCCAGTTCTACCTGGGCCCGCCGACGCTGGAAGGGTGGCTGCTCGGCTTTGGCTGCCTCGACAACCAGACGCTGCGCCAGCTATGTCGTCGCCTGGGTCTCTTGATGAAATCCGCATGACCCCCTTCTCAAGAGGTCAGATCTGCCAGAGCCTGATAGCGCTGTGTCGACGGGAATGGCCCGTCTATACTGGGCACAATCCCGTTGCCTAACCCGGTCAAGATGCATCGAATCCTGCTCCTTTTGCTCGCCCTCTCCCTCCCGTCCCTCACGATGGCGGCCACCCGCTTCACCCTGATCACCGGGGAAACCCAACAGGATGTCCGCATGAATTATTACCGGGCGGCGATGCGGCTGGCGCTGGAGAAAACACGGCCCGATTACGGCGACTATGAACTGCTCGACGCCATCAGGATGAACAAGGCGAGGATGCGGCTCGAAGTGCAAACGCCGGGCAAGAATGCCCTCTTCATCGTCGACAGCTGGCCCCAGGAGATCCCTCAACCCGGCGTCACCCTGGTCCCCTTCCCCATCGATCTGGGCGTGCTCGGCTACCGGGTCTGTTTTGTCGGCAGCGCCCGTGCCCAGGCCCTGGCCGGGGTTCACACCCTGTCCCAGTTGCAGCAGTTCACGCAAGGGGTGGGCACAGGCTGGCGGGATGCCGACATCCTGCGCTACAACGGCTTCAGGGTGCAGGAGGTGGATAACTATGAGTCACTGTTTCGCCTGGTGGCCCGTGGCCGGATCGATCTCTTCTGCCGTGGTGCCAACGAGATATTGAGCGAGTGGAAAAACCACAGACCCGGCCTGCCGGGGCTGACCGTGGATAGCCATGTCGCCCTCTTCTATCCGCTCATCCACTCCCTCTACAGCCACGCCACCTACAGCAAGGAGCGCGAGCGCCTTTTGCGCGGCCTGCAACTGGCCTGGAAAGATGGCTCCCTGCAGCGCCTCTGGCGCCATCATTTCCAGCCTTCCCTGGTCTTTGCCCGGCTCGATTCACGCCAGATCTTCCGGCTGACCAACCCGCAGTTGCCCGACGAGAGCACCGACTACCGCTCCTATCTCTATGACCCGATGAGGGATGACTTTGGCATCGCTCCCTGACTGGCTCGCCGGTTTTCCCCTGTCAGGCAGGCTCCCCTTGCGCACTCTCTGCCTGGCGCTGCTGCTCTGGTTGCTGCCGACCTGCGTCATGGCCGCCCCCGGCAGCATTCGAGCCTGCATGGAGAACAGTGATTCGCCTCCCTGGTTGCTGATGTCCGGCGAGGGGATAGTGCAGTTCCACCTCAAGGAGGTGGCAAACCGGATCGGGCACCCCATCATTCTCACCCCCCTGCCCTGGAAACGCTGCCTCTCCCTCGTCAGCCAGGGCCAGCTCGATGCCGCCGTCAAGCTGAGCTACAGCGAAGAGCGTGCTCGCACCATAGGGGTCTATCCCATGCGACACGGAGCACCTGATCCCGCCAAGCGCCTGCTCACCGAGAGCTACAGCCTCTACCAGCCAAAAGGCGGACAGGTTCGCTGGGATGGCCGGCAACTCGTCGCCCATGGCGTCATTGCGGCGCAATCCGGCTTCTCCATCGTCGCCCAGCTGCAGGAGAGCGGTGTCAGGGTGGATGACTCCAGCAGGGAGCCACTGATCCTGCTCAAGAAGGTCGCGATGCAGCGCGCCGTTGCCGCCGCCCTGCAAACCGGGGTCGCAGAACGGACCCTGGCCGCCCACCCGCAGCTGCAGGCCACACTCGAGCGGATCACCCCTCCCCTGGTCGAAAAACCCTACTACCTCATCTTCTCCCACCCCTTCCATCAGGCCCACCCCGATCTCAGCCAACAGGTGTGGGACGAGATTGAGGAGGTGCGACACTCAGCAGCCTATGCCCGCTTCGTCACAGGCATGGCGTCACCGGGGACCCCCTAACCCCAGGCCCGCCCCTCAGCCCTGCTCGCGGCACAGGGCAAGCCAGGCCTCGGCGGTGCGGGAGAGGTAGCGATCCCCTGGCCAGATCACCCCGAGTCGCCAGCTCAGCGCCGGGGCCAGAGGGCGCAACACCAGCCCGTCCGGCGTCAGCCGCCGGCAGATGGGCTCTGGCAGGAAGGCGACCCCCATGCCGCTTCGCACCATGGCGGTGAGGAAGTCCCACTGGCTGCTGCGGGCCGCCACCTGGGGCACGAACCCGGCTTGCTCGCAGGCCTGCTCCAGCCGCTCGCTCAGGGTGAAGGCCTGGGTATAGAGCAGGAAGGGTTCGTCCCGCAGAGCCTCCAGCCGGATCTCGCCCCCCTCGCGCCAGCGGGGCAGGTCCGGTAGCACCACCCGGATGGGGTAACTGTCCAGATCCAGGGTGCAGAGGGCCCCCTCTTCCCTGGTCGGCAGCATGGTGATGGCGAGATCCAGCTCCCCCGCCAGCACCGCCTGCTCGATGCGCCGCCCGCCATATTCGACGATGGATAGCTCCACACCGGGGTAGCGGCTGCGATAGGTACGAATGAGATCCGCATAGACATGGCCCACCATGGGCGGGATGCCGAGAGCAAGACGCCCGGATTGCAGGCTCTGCAGATCCGCCAGCTCCGCCTCCAGCTGCTGCATCTCCGCCAGGATGGTCTGGGCCCGATTGAACAGCACCTGGCCGCTGTCGGTCAGGGTGAAGCGGCGGCCGACCCGGCTCAGCAGGGGCTGGCCCAGCTCCTCTTCCATGTTGCGGATCATTTTGCTGATGGTGGGCTGGGTGACGAACAGCTTCTCGGAGGCGCGGGTGAAGCTCTGCTCCCGCACCAGCTCGACGAAGTAACGCAAGGCTCGAATATCCATGGTGCTCTCTTGACGGGGATGGCTGGCTAAATCATGCCTATTTGGCATGATTTTGATAATTTAAATTCATTTTTTGCAGGTTTGGTCCCTCTCTATACTGTGAGCAGGTTCACAGAAAGACGCTTGCCATGAAAACCCTCTGCCTTCGCTGGTTGCAAACCCCCTTCCAAATCGCCCTGCTGGCGGCCATCTGGTTGCTGGCCGACATCGCAGTGCGCACCTTGCACCTGCCCCTGCCCGCCAACCTCACCGGCATGTTGCTGCTGCTGGTCTGCATCCTGCTCGGGGTGGTCAAGGCCCAGTGGTTCAGTGCCGGGGCCCGCTGGCTGCTGGCGGAGATGCTGCTCTTCTTCGTCCCCGCCGTGGTGGCCGTGGTCAACTATCAGGAGCTGCTGCTGCAGGAGGGGTGGCGCATCATGGTGGTCCTGATCGTCAGCACCGTGCTGGTGCTCGGCACTACGGCGCTGGTGGTGGACAGGGTCTATCGCCTCGAGCTGAAGCTGGCCCGCCGGAGTCGCCGCCATGTCTGACACCCTGCTCGGCCTGCTCTGCTTCGCCCTGACCCTGCTCTTCTACTACGCCAGCAAGTGGCTCTATGGCAAAAAGCGCATCCTGCCCCTGATGCCGCTGCTGCTGGCCCCCACCCTGCTGGTGGCCGTGGTGATGCTGTTCCACATTCCCTACCGGGACTACATGGCCGAATCCCACTGGCTGCTCTGGCTGCTGGGCCCTGCCACCGTCGCCTTCGCAGTGCCCGTCTACGAGAATCGCCAGCTGATGCGCCGCCACTGGCTCTCCCTCTCGGTCGGGGTCGTGGCGTCCGTGGTGATGGCGGTGGGCAGCACAGTGCTGCTGGCCCGCTGGCTCAACCTCTCCGAGCTGTTGCAGCGCAGCATGGCCATGAGATCCATCACCACCCCCTTCGCGGTGGAGGCGACCCGTTCTGTGGGTGGCAACGCCGATCTCACCGCCCTGTTCGTGGTGCTGACCGGCGTCATCGGCATGGCGGTGGGAGAAAGCGTGCTCACCGTGCTCGCCATCCGCAGCCGCCTCGGCAAGGGCGCGGGCTTTGGTGCCTCGGCCCACGGGGCCGGGACAGCCAGGGCCTATCAGATGGGCAACGAGGAGGGGGTGGTCTCCAGCATGGTGATGATGATCGCCGGCATGGCCACCGTGCTGCTCGCCCCCCTCCTGGGCCGGCTGTTCTGGTAACTCCACCACCCGATAACAGAAAAGGCGCCCTGGGGCGCCTTTTCTCATTGCATCGTGTCACGCAGCCTCAGAGGCTGGCGCAGATCTGCCAGAGATCGTACTGGATGGCGGCGGCCGTCACTTCCCGGCCCGCTCCCGGCCCCTGGATCACCAGGGGGTTGGTGCGATAGCTGTCGCTCTCGATGGCGAACACGTTGTCGCAGGGCAAGAGGTTGGCAAACGGGTGATGGGGCTCCAGCGCCTCCAGCCCGACGCGGGCCTTGCCGTCGTGTTCGAATCGGGCGACATAGCGCAGCACCTTGCCGACCCGGCGCGCCCCCTCGAAGGCGGTCTGGATAGGGTCATCCAGCTCCTTGAGCCTGTCCATGAACTGATCGGCGGTCACCTTGCGCAGGGCCACCGGCACCAGGTTCTCCAGCTCGATGTCGGCGGAGTCGAGCTCGAAGCCCGCCTCCCGCGCCAGGATGAGCAGCTTGCGGCGCACATCCTGACCGGAGAGATCCTCCCGGGGATCCGGCTCGGTCAGGCCGTGTTGCCACGCCTCGTCCACCAGTTCGGAGAAGGGGCGAGTGCCGTCATACTGCTGGAACAGCCAGGAGAGGGTGCCGGAGAAGATGCCGGAGACCCCCTGGATGCGGTCACCGCTCTGGCGCAGCATCTGGATGCTGGACTGGATGGGCAGCCCGGCCCCCACGGTGGCGTTGTAGCGCCATTGCACCTGGTGGTCGCGGCAGGTCTGCTTGATGCGCTGGTAAAACTCGCTGTCGGCGGCACCGGCAAACTTGTTGGCGGCGATGATGTGGATGCCGAGCTGGGCAAAGTCCGGGTAGTAGCGGCTCACCGTCTCGCTGGCGGTCATGTCGAGCGCGATCAGGGAGTCAAAACTGTGCTGCTCCAGCTGGGAGAGCAGCTCCGGCCAGATAAGCGGCTTGGGATTGAAGTTGTCCTGTACCTTGAGGGGATCCAGCCCCTCTTCGTCCAGCAGCCCGCCCTTGGAGTCGAAGACCCCGTAGAGGGTGAGCGCCAGATTGAGCTCATGCTCGAGGCGCGCCTTCTCGCGGGCGTAGAGCCCCAGCCAGTGACCGCCGATATTGCCTTTGCCGAACACCACCAGCCCGACCCGGGTCGGGCGGCTGAACAGGGCACTGTGCAGAGCGATGAGCAGCGGCTCCAGCACGATCTGGCGCAGCACGGCCACCAGGCTCAGGCCGTCTTTGGCCACCTGCACGAACTCCAGAGGCTGATCCGCCAGCAGCTGGTAGAAACGGTGGCACTGCTCGGCATTGTCGGTGACGCCGGCCCCCACCAGGGCGACCAGGCTGAACCCTTCCTTCTGGATGAGGCCGGTAAAGTTGCCCTGCAACTGGAAGTCACGGAGCACCTCGAAGGCCCCTTGTGCCACCTCCAGGGTGTAGGCCAGACGCAGCACCCGCCGATCCGGCTGGCGCTGCAGGGTGAGCGGATGGAGGCGATGGCGGGCCAGATGGGCCTCGATGGCCGCCACTGTCTGCTCAAAGTCAGTCTGCGGCAGCACCTTGAGCTCGATGAGGGCTATCTGATCCACCGAGGAGACGATGCGGGCACCGCCGGAGCGGGGCGCACGGCGCAGGATGTGGGTGCAGCCTTCGTCCGGATTGTAGCTGCAGCGCAGGGTGAGGCGCTGACGGCTGTCGGCCACCGGCTGCAGGGTACGCGAATGCAGCACCGAGGAGCCCAGGCGCGCCAGCTCGTTGGCCTCGGCCAGGCTCAGGCGCTCCAGCAGACGCGCCTCTTTCACCCGGCGCGGGTCGGCACTGTAGACCCCGGCCACGTCGCTCCAGATGGTGGTGGATTCGCCGTCCGCCAGCGCCGCCAGGAGGCTGGCACTGTAGTCGGAGCCGTTGCGCCCCAGCAGCAGGGAACGCCCCTCCATGTCGGCGGCGATGAAGCCGGTCACCACGATGCGACCGGCGTGCTCGGCCAGGCGGGCCTTGAGCAGCTCGCTGGAGAGGGCGGTATCCACCTTGATGAGGGCGCCGTCTTCTGCGCGCAGGAAACTGCGAGCATCGAGCCAGGCGGCCGCCTCACCCCGGCTGGTGAGCAGGGCAGCCAGCAGACGGGCGGACCACACCTCGCCAAAGGCGAGCAGGCCGTTGCGCTCGAAGCGGTCAAACTGCCCCTCCAGGGTCTTGGCGATCAGCTGCATGTCGCCCGTCAATTGCTGGCTCAGATCGAGGTGAAGCTCCCCTTCCAGCAGGCCGTCGATCAGGCTCTGCTGATAGGCGTGCAGGGCGGTGATGGCTTCGCCTGCGGCCTCATCCCCCGCTTCCGCCAGCTCCACCAGCTGGATCAGCCGGTTGGTGGTCTTGCCCGCGGCGGAGACCACCACCAGCTCGTTGCCCCCCACCTGTTGCTCGACGATGCTGGCGACCCGGCGATAACAGACCGGATCCGCCAAGCTGCTGCCGCCGAACTTGTGTACATGGCGCCGCTTGAAGACTGCCTCTGTTGCCACCACACACTCTCCTTGTTGTTGTTCCATTACTTCACCTGCTCTGCCTGTTGTGCCAACTGCGCCTGTTCAAACCCCTGGGCCAGATCGGCCACCAGATCCTCACCGTGTTCGATCCCCACCGACAGGCGCAGCAACTGGGCACTGATACCCGCCGCCTGCTGGGCCGCAGGGGTCATGGCCCTGTGGGTCATGCTGGCCGGATGGGCCACCAGACTCTCCACCCCGCCGAGGGACTCCGCCACCGAGAAGAGGCGCAGCCCCGCGAGGAAGGCGCGCAGCCCCGTCTCGTTGCAATCGAGCTCAAAACTTAGCATGGCGCCAAAGCCGGACTGTTGACGGCGCGCAATGTCGTGGCCCGGATGGCTCGGCAGGCTGGGGTGATAGATCCGCTTGACCAGCGGCTGCTGCTGCAAGAAGGCGAGGATGCGATCCGTGTTCTCCTGATGGGTGCGCAGGCGCGGAGCCAGGGTGCGCAGGCCCCGCAGGGTGAGGTAGGAGTCAAAGGCACCGGAGGTGAGCCCCAGGCAGTTGGCCCACCACACCAGGGAGTCGGCCAGAGCCTGATCCTTGGCGATCGCCACACCTCCTACCACGTCGGAGTGGCCGTTGATGTACTTGGTTGTGGAGTGGACCACCACGTCGGCACCAAGGGCCAGGGGCTGTTGCAGCAAGGGGGAGAGGAAGGTGTTGTCCACCACCACCTGGGCCCCCACCCCGTGGGAGGCCTCGGCGATGGCGGCGATGTCCACCACCCGCAGCAGCGGATTGGAGGGGGTCTCCACCCACACCAGTGCGGGTTTCTGGGCCAGTGCGGCGGCCAGCGCCCCCTCGTCTCCCTGATCCACGAACTGCACCTGGTAGTGGCCCTTGGCCGCCAGATACTCGAACAGGCGCCAGGTACCGCCGTAGCAGTCGTGGGGGGCGATCAGCAGATCCCCCGCCTTGAGCAGAGCCGTGGTCACCAGGTGAACGGCCCCCATGCCGGTGCCGGTCACCACGGCGCCGGCCCCCCCTTCCAGGGCCGCCAGGGCGTCCGCCAGATTGGTGCGGGTCGGGTTGCCGGAGCGGGCATAGTCGTATTGACGGGGCTCGCCAAAGTCGGCAAAGGTGTAGTTGCTGGAGAGGTAGATGGGGGGCACCACGGCACCGTGCTGCGTGTCTGTCTCAATCCCGGTGCGTACCGCCAGGGTGGCCTTGTGGGTCATGTCACTCTCCTTGATGGGTTGCCGGAGCCGGTCCGCCTCGTGGGTCGTCCAGCCCCGCTCTCATTTTCGCTGGCCGGACTGCCGGCCCATGGTGCACCACACTACGCCACCTTAAAAAAGCCGTCAACACTTCTAGACGTCTAAATGGCTTTGCTGTTGGATTGCCATTGAATTCCTTAAGGGTTAAAATCCGCGCTCACGGCCAAACGACTACAGGTGGAACATGGGTACAGAGTGGAACGGCGACTACGTCAGCCCCTATGCAGAGCACGGCAAGAAGAGCGAACAGGTCAAGAAGATAACCGTCTCGATCCCGCTCAAGGTGCTGAAGGTGTTGACCGATGAGCGCACCCGTCGCCAGGTGAACAACCTGCGTCATGCGACCAACAGCGAGCTGCTCTGCGAAGCCTTCCTGCACGCCTTCACCGGCCAGCCGCTGCCCTGTGACGACGACCTGCGCAAGGATCACCCGGACAGCGTCCCCGCCGAGGCCCGCGCCATCATGGAAGCCCTTGGCAAAGAGATCGAAGACTTCGACGCCGAGTAATGCGGCTGCCCATGGCAAACGATGCATCCCTTTCAATGACGCGGCCCGGTGCCGCGTCATGCTTATCTGCCGCCTCCCCCTTCAGCCTGCGTCACTACCAGAGCGACATACAGAGCCACAGTCATGACCACGCCCAGCTGGTGATCCCCCTCGTCGGCCCCCTCGAGATCGAGGTGCAGGGCCGGGGATGTCGCCTCGCCCCCGGTTTTGCCTGCATCATCGCCCCTGGCCTTCGCCACGACTACGCCGCCGACCCGGCGCACGTGTTTCTGGTGCAAGAGAGCCACTGGCTGCCGGCAGCCCTGGGGGACCGCCCCTTCGTCGAGCTGGATGAGGCCCAGCGCCACTACCTCGCCTTCCTGCACCGCATGGTGGCCGAGGGGCGCCACGTGGCCGGCATGGATCAAGTGTGGCTCGGGCTGCTGACCGAGGGACGCGGCATGGGCCCCGCCGTCGCTCCCCGCATAGCCCCTCGTATCGCCAAGGTGCAGCGTCATATGGAAGCCCACCTCGCAGACCCCCTCACCAACGAGCGGCTCGCCGCCATTGCCTGCCTCGGCCAGAGCCAGTTCAAGCACGCCTTTCGCCAGCAGGTGGGCATGAGCGTCTCCCGCTACATCCTGGCGCGGCGCCTGACGCTGGCGCGCACCCTGCTGGCCCAGACCGCCCTGCCCATCGGCGAGGTGGCCAGTCGCTGCGGCTACCAGAATCAGGGGGCCTTCGCGGAGCGTTTCCTGGCCGAGACCGGCCTCACCCCCACCCTCTGGCGCCGACAAAACGGCCCCCTGCCGTAACCGGGCGGCCCTTCACCGAAGACAGCGCCCTTCGTTCGCGGCATGCTGGAGCCCATGCAAGCCATGGCAGAGGAGGAGCCAAGATGCAGACCATAAGCTGGCAGGATTTCGAGATGGTGGAGCTCAGGGTCGGCACCCTGGTGCGGGTCGAGCCCTTCCCCGAGGCTCGCAAACCCGCCTACAAGGTGTGGGCGGACTTCGGCCCCGGGCTCGGGGTGCGCAAGAGCAGCGCCCAGATCACCGACCTCTACCGACCGGAGGATCTGGTGGGCCGCCAGATCGTCGCCGTGGTGAATTTCCCCCCCAAGCAGATAGGCCCCATCCAGTCGGAGTTTCTGCTGACCGGCTTCTACCGGCCGGACGGCGCCGTGGTGATCGCCATCCCGGAGCAGGGGGTGGAGAACGGCGCCAGGCTGGGCTGACGCAGCAAAAAGAGAGAGGCGATCCCAGGGTCGCCTCTCTCTTTTTGTTGTCCGCGAAACGCGGTCACTTCATCAGGCTGAAGAGCAGGGCCGACACCGCCAGGGCACCGGTCACCAGGATGAAGCCGTTGGTCCCGCGGTGACGGAAGCGGGCCAGCGCCTCCACCTTGTAGATGGCCACCACCGGCATGATGAACAAGATCATGGCGATCACCGGGCCGGAGAGGGTCTCCATCAGCCCCAGGATGCCCGGGTTCATGACGGCCGCCCCCCAGATGGCGAAGAACATCAGGGCGATGCCGACCTTGTCCGCCTTCGCCAGCGACAGGCCGGTGGGCTTGGCGATCAGGTTCTTAAGGCTTTCGCGGGCACCGAGGAAGTGACCGAGGAAGGAGGAGCTGATGGCGATGAAGGCGATGAGCGGCCCCAGGGTCACGATCACCGGGTTGTCGGTGATGTTGGCGAGATAGGAAAGCACGGAGACGTTCTGGGCCTTGGCCTCGGCCAGCTGGGCCGGGGAGAGACTCAGCACGCAGGAGAAGACGAAGAAGAGCACGAAGCCCACCAGCATGACGGTGGTGTTGCGCAGGATCAGGCCGCTCTTGGCCTCCGCCTGCTCGCCATACTCCCGGCGCTGCACGTTGGCGAAGCCCGAGATGGCGGCGGCGTGGCTGAAGGCGAACACGGTCACCGGCAGCGCCAGCCAGACGGTGTTGAGGAAGCTGCCCCCCTCAAACGCACTCATCTGTGGCCATTGCCACTGGGGGATCAGGTAGCAGGAGAGGGCCGCCAGTATGGCGGCCAGCGGGTAGACCATGAAGGCGAAGGCCCGCAGCATCGCCCGCTCACCGGCCAGCATCACGGCGATCATGGCGAACACCAGCACGCCGGAGAGCATCACCCGATCCGGGGAGGCCATGCCGAGCTGGTTGACCATGAAGCTCTCCACCGTGTTGGTCAGCCCGACGCCGTAGATGAGCAGGATCGGGAAGATGGAGAGGAAGTAGAGGGCCGAGATGAGGCGGCCGGCCATCTTGCCGAAGTGCTCCTCGGCCACCTCGGTGAAGTCGGCGTGGGGACGGGAAGAGGAGAGCACGAAGCGCGCCAGCCCGCGGTGGGCCAGGAAGGTCATGGGGCCGGCCAGCACGGCGACCACCATGAGGGGCCAGATCCCCCCCAGACCCAGGTTGATGGGCAGAAACAGGATGCCCGCGCCGACGGCGGTGCCGAACAGGCTGATGACCCAGTGGGTGTCGTGGCGGCGCCAGCTGCTGGCAGTCGGGGTGGATTGGGAAGCGGACAGATCCCGGGAGGCCTCTGCAGATAAACTCATCGGTAAACCACTTTTATATAGTATTAAAATCTAAAAATATTGTGCTCCTTTAGAATTTAATTCTCAAAAATGGACGGTGGCAGATCTCACTGGCTGAACCGAGGTTTGCCAGTGAGATTGGGCGAGAATTGGCCCAAGCGGCTTTTATCTAATCCTGAAAACACACATAATGCGAAATATAAAACCAAATTATCATTCAGGTTTGATTTTTTATATTGGTTAAATCAATCTTTCCAGAATTACATGAAAACACGCACCAATTAACCTCCCGTAATTGCGACGATCCACTACCACAAGCCGATTAACCAGCGAATCCACCTAAAAACTCCGCAAATAAACAGCAGAACATACCAAGCAATCAGGCGACCCTGAGGCCGCCTGATGGTTGCATATGGTACTCACGTCAGGGCTCAGTGTGCCAGGATCCTGCCCCAGGCGAGCTCAGGGTCCCCCATCACGATGAAGTCAGGGTTCTCCAGCGACTCCGTCTCGTTGTAGCGCAGCGGCTGCAGCGCCAGACTGAGGATGCGGCCACCCGCCGCCTCGACGATGCACTGGGCGGCGGCGGTGTCCCACTCGCCGGTGGGGCCGAGGCGCACGTAGCAGTCGGCGACCCCCTCCGCCACCAGGCAGGACTTGAGGGAGCTGGAACCCAGCGGGATCAGCTCGTAATGGATGGCTGGGTTGAGGCGACTGGTCAGGTTCTCCAGCTTCTGGCGGCGGCTGATGGCCACCACCAGGGAGTCGGGCTGATCGTGCTCATGGTGAATGGCGCTGATGGGGTGCACCTCGCCGTTCGCCTCCTTGAAGGCGCCGTGACCGCGCACCGCCCAGTAGAGCAGGTCCGACTCGGGGGCATAGATGACCCCGAGCACCGGGACATTGTCCCGCACCAGGGCGATCAGGGTGGCGAAGTCGCCGCTGCCTGCGATGAACTCACCAGTGCCGTCCAGCGGGTCCACCAGCCAGTACTGGCGCCAGTTCGCACGCTGGCTGAAGGGGATGTCGGCCGCCTCTTCGGTCAGCACGGGGACATGGGGAGTGAGCGCTGCCAGCGCCTGTTTGAGGTAGGCATCGGCAGCAAGATCGGCACTGGTGACCGGGGTCGCATCCTCCTTCAACTGGCGTTCGAACTGACCGCCGCGATAGATCTCGTGAAGGATCCTGCCCGCCTCACGGGCGATCTCCTTGACCTCGGGTATCCAGGCCAACAACTCCTGCATGGTGCTTACCTCTGCCTCTGATTGCCAAACAGACCCTCTGCGGGCTAATTTCCCTGCTCCGCCAGCCATTTGCTGGCCAGCAGCAGGGCACTGATGCTGCGCGACTCGGTGAAGTCCGGTCGTGCCAGCAACTCGTCGATCCGGTTGAGGGGCCAGGGGATCACCTCGAGAGGCTCGGGCTCGTCACCGACCCGCTGCTCGGGGTAGAGATCCCGCGCCAGCAAGATGTCCATCCGGCTGGAGAAATACCCCGGCGCCAGCGACACCTGCTTGAGCAGGGTCAGGCTGCTCGCCCCGAAGCCCGCCTCCTCCATCAGCTCCCGGTTGCCCGCCTCGAAGGCATTTTCACCGGGGTCTATCAATCCCTTGGGGAAACCCAGCTCGTAGGAGTGGGTGCCCGCCGCGTACTCGCGCACCAGCAGCAGGGTGTGGGCATCGAACAGGGGCACCACCATGACGGCACCCCGATTGCCGCCGCGCATCCGCTCGTAGACCCGCTCCTCGCCGTTGGAGAATTTCAGGTGAAGGGACTCCACCTTGAACAGCCGGCTCTCGGCCACGATCTCGGCCTTGAGGATCTCCGGCTTGCTCTTGTCATGGGCCATGGTCTCGACACTGAGGTGGACGGGATTGCGCTTGTGGGGATCGCTCATCGGGGGCTGACTGCTCGTTAAAAAATCGTGTTTCAAGAGTAAACGACTCCCCTGCCGAACACCACGGGGCAAAGAGGGGAAAGATGTCTGAAAAATCCGTTATAATGCGCCCCGTTTTTCCCATCACCACAGACATCGCGAGGCCCCATGTCGACTCCCCTGCCCTGGCACCAGATTGATACCGTGTTGCTCGACATGGATGGCACCCTGATCGATCTCCATTTTGACAGCCATCTGTGGCAAACCCTGGTGCCGGCGCGCTACGCCGAGCGACTCGGCCTGCCGCTGGCCGAGGCGAAGGCGCAGATAGACACCCACTATCATGCGGTCAACGGCACCCTCGACTGGTACTGCGTGGATTACTGGACCCGGACGCTCGGGCTCGACATCCGCGCCCTCAAACAGGAGATCCTGGAGAAGATCCAGTGGCGCCCCAACGTCATTCCCTTCCTGACCGCACTCAAGGCCGCCGGCAAGCAGGTGGTGCTCTTCACCAATGCCCATCCCGCCAGCCTGTCGGTGAAGGATGCACGCCTCGGCCTCGCCCAGCACCTCGATCTGATGGTGAGCACCCATGAGCTCGGGTGGTCGAAGGAGAGCCAGCACTGCTGGCAGGCACTGGCCGAGCGGCTGGCGTTCGACCCGGCCCGCACCCTCTTCGTGGATGACAGCGAGCGGATCCTGGCCGCCTCGGCCGAGTTCGGCATCGCTCACCAGCTCGGCATCCGTCACCCCGACAGCCAGATGCCGCCGCTCACCTTCCAGCACTTCCCGGCGCTCGAGGACTACGCCGACCTGCTCCCTCTCGGCGCCTGACACGCACAAGGCCCTCTTCACGAGGGCCTTGTCACATCAGCTCAACAGCCTGCCGAGCGCATCCCGTTCATGAAAGCCCTCAGGCCGCATCGCGCGGGGCCAGCGCCCCCATGCCGACCAGGTAGTCGAGGGCGCTTGGGGTGAAGCCGACCTCCGTGAGGTGCGCCGCCGTGAAAGGGGCTGCATGCAGAGGCAGGCCGCGGCTCACCCGTTCCATCCAGTCCGGATTGCCAAGGGCCGCCGTGCCCACCGCCACCAGATCGGCGCCACCGGCCAGAGCCCGCTCCGCCGAATCTGCGTCGCTAATCTTGCCCGCCACCATGAGCGGCACCCGCCCGGCCAACCCGACCCTTACCGCCTCCAGCAGGGCGCCGCCGTCGGGATCCCCCGCCACCGCCTTGAAGCTGTCCCCCATGGAGAAGTGCAGGTAGTCGATCCCCTCGTCCGCCAGCAGGCGCGCCACCGCCAGCTGATGGGCCAGTTCGATGCCCTGGATATGGGCATAGCTCTCGGGGGAGAGACGCACCCCGACCAGGAAACCCCGGGGTAGACGGGCGCGAATGCCGCGCACTATCTCCACCAGGATCCGCGCCCGGTTGGCGAGGCTGCCCCCCCAGCGGTCGGTGCGCCGGTTGTGCAGGGGGTTGAGGAAGTTGCAGAGCAGGAAGTGGTGGGCTGCGTGCAGCTCGACCCCGTGCAGGCCGGCACCATGGGCCCGTTCGGCGGCGCTCACAAAGGCGTCAATCAGCGTCAGAATCTCCTCCTCGCTCAGCCCCTTGACCCCGAGGGGGTAACGCCCGCCCGGCGCCAGCGCGCACGGGCCGACCGGCACCCCGTCGTTCAGCTCGGGCAGAGCCCGCATCCCGCCGTGATGCAGTTGCACCACCGCCAGCGCCCCGGCCTGCCGCGCACTGTCGGCCAGGGCCGTGAAGGCCTGCTGCTGGGCGTCCGTCATCAGGGCAGGCTGCCCCGCCCAGCAGCGTCCGCCGGGCCGCACCTGGGTGGCGGCGGCGATGAGCAGGCCGAAGCCGCCACGGGCGCAGCGCGCCAGCCAGTCGAGCTCGGCCTGGCCGGGATCACCGCCTGCGCCGCTCATGTTGTGGGTCAAAGGGGCCAGCACGGCCCGGTTCTTGAGCCGCAATCCGGCTCGCTCGAAGTGGAAGCTGTCGCCCAATGTCTTGTTCATCGTCCTCTCCCGGGATCGCAATGGCATGGCGGCCACTATAAACCCGGGCCACCAGGATATAATCAGGCGCACAAGCAAGACATTCATTCCCAGCAAGACACAATAGGCCACCCCTCATGAGTCACCACAAGCTCGACACCCTCTACCTGATGCGCCTGCTGGTCGCCATCGTCCGCTGTGGATCCTTCGCCGCGGCGGCGGCCCAGCTCGGCATCACCCCGAGCAAGGCGTCAAAAGATCTGCGCCACCTGGAGCAGAGCCTCGGCAGCGTGCTCCTGAGCCGCACCACCCGCCGGGTGCAACTGACCGACGCAGGAGAGCTCGCCTACCGCCAGGCCGACCAGATGATCGCCCTGCACGAGCAGTTGCTGGACGGGCTGCAGCGCCGCCGCTCGGCACTGTGCGGGGAGCTGCGCATCACGGCGCCGGATCTCTGGGGAGAAGTGGTGCTGACTCCGGTGCTGCTGCGCTTTCGCGCCGACCACCCGGAGGTGCGGATCATCGCCGACTTCAGCAATACCCCGGCCGACCTGCTGCGCGACAATCTGCACGTGGCGTTTCGCAGCACTGAGCTCGGCACCCAGCCCTACCTGGCGCGCCCCATCGCGGTGGACGATCTGGTGCTCTGCGCCAGCGCCGACTACCTGGACCGCCACCCGCCCCTCACCACACCGCAGGATCTGCACCAGCACAGCCTCATCACCCGCAGCCAGGAGTACGGCCGCCACGAGTGCTGGCCCCTGCTTGCCCAGGGGCGCGAGATCCCTCTCGAGGTAGCGGGCGAACTGGCCTTCAGCAGCAAGAAGGCGATTCACCAGGGGATGCGCCAGGGACTGGGGATAGCCCGCCTGCCGCGCTACCTGGTGGCGGCCGAGCTGGCCGAGGGGGGGGTGCGCGAAGTGCTGCCGGACTATCGCCCCAAGGGGGCCCATTTCTACGCCCTCTATACCCAGCGCCGGGCCGAGTCGGCCCTGGTCGGCCACTTCCTCGACTACGTCATCGAGGCGCTCACCCCTTCATGAGTAGATCACCAGGTGGTACTGCTTCTTGCCCCGGCGCAGCAGCAGGTAGCGGCCGAACAGCCGATCGTCGGCGGTGAGCGGCTCATCCCGGCGGATCGCACCGTTGACGCTGACGGCTCCCGCCGCCAGCAGCTCGCGGGCGATCCGCTTCGAGTTGGCCAGGCCGCACTCCACCAGCAGGGTCACCAGATCCGTTTCCCCCTTGATGCAGCTGCTTGGCATGCCATCTTGCGCCAGCTGGGCCAGATCGCTCTCCCCAAGGCGCGCTACCTCGCCACTGAACAACGATTCGCTGATGCGCTGCGCCGCCGCCAGCGCCCCCTTGCCGTGTACCAGTTCGGTCAGCTCGTCCGCCAGCACCTGCTGGGCCAGCTTGCGCCCCTGCCGCTTCGCATCCTCTGCTTCCAGCGCCTCATACCAATCGGATTAAACATTAGGTCAGTTTTATCCAATCTCGGCTACAAAGTGACATCACCCGCTCCACATCGG
>NZ_JAPCIY010000031.1:0-45021 GCF_027707645.1 Aeromonas sp. QDB30
TTAAAATCGTACTTGGAGCCGTTCAACTGATCGAGACTTGATCAACTTGTGCAGAGAATGATCATGCGTCGGCCCTGATGGCAAGGAGGCCAAACTCAAGAAGTACAGCGAGGAGTTCTACGAGGCCAAGGGCGCCGGCGTCACCCTCTCCATCAGCAACACCGGGGGCCAGTACGATGTCTCCTACACCAGCAAGAAAGGCTCGGGTACCTGCCAGCCAGGCTCCTCTGCGGCCCCTGCTGCAGCCACTGCCTCAGCCCCTGCCCACAAGGGCAGCCTCGCCGAGAAAGCCTGCCTGCAAGCGGTCTCCGCCAAGACCAAGGTGGCCCAGAGCAAGTTGCAGGTGACCGATGTGATGGACTCCGAGGCAGGGGTGGGCGTGACCATCAAGGTGCCGGGTGCCGATGCCCCCTGGTCCTGTCTAAGCGACAAGAAGGGGCATGTTCAGGGCGCGGCCTATACCGGCAATTGACCTGACGACCAGGGTTAACGTCCCCTGAAACAACCCGTGTGAGCGCAAACGAGGAGGCCTGGGCCTCCTTGCTTTTTATACGCTGAATATATGATTAATGTGAATTAGTTGGTGGCGAACAAGTTAAATTTAGAATAATAACTCCATATCAAACACCATAACCCCCTCTATTCCTTCTTTCTCCCATGACACAGCCGCAATATTTCCCCCTGAAACAAATTATTACAAAAATAATGGATATATATGAGCCTGATGAATCCGGTTGTTGGTATCAGATCGTTTATTTTCCTTGTTCAGCACCTATATTTGTGATCGTGTCAATGTGTCGCTCTTTTATCTCCAGTCAAACTTGGCTGCGCATCAATGCCCCTTTCCCTTGCCTCCCCCGTCGGCAATCCCTTCGTCGCGTCCCCCCTGACAGCCCCCTTGCCAAATGGCGGCGAGTCGTTATCATCAGGGCTCACTTTTGACCCGAGGTTTTATTGCCCATCATGGACAATCCCCGAAGTAGCCCTTCGTCTTTTCCCATCAAAGCCTATCTGTACCTGCTCAACCAACGCCTCTGAAGCGATCGTCTCCGTCACCACGGCCACGCCGTGACCACGATTCACTGCATCTGTCTTCATTGAGGTCAATCACATGGAATTCTTGCTGGACCCGTCAATCTGGGTCGGTCTGCTTACCCTGATCATCCTGGAAATCGTTCTCGGGATAGACAACCTGGTCTTCATCGCCATCCTGGTGAAAAAACTGCCCCCCGCCCAGCGGGACAAGGCGCGCATCATCGGTCTCTCCCTGGCCCTGCTGATGCGCCTGGGACTGCTCACCATCATGTCATGGCTGGTCACCCTCACGGCTCCTCTGCTGCACATCTGGGATCACCCCTTCTCCGGTCGGGATCTCATCCTGATGGGAGGCGGCCTCTTCCTGCTGTTCAAGGCCACCTCCGAGCTGCATGAGCGACTCGAGGCCAAGCCCGAGGAGCAAGGCGGCACCGGCGTCTATGCCG
Organism: Aeromonas sp. QDB30; assembly: GCF_027707645.1. Classification (NCBI taxonomy): domain Bacteria; kingdom Pseudomonadati; phylum Pseudomonadota; class Gammaproteobacteria; order Aeromonadales; family Aeromonadaceae; genus Aeromonas; species Aeromonas sp. QDB30. The sequence continues at coordinate 1,482 of NZ_JAPCIY010000031.1, forward strand.
GGTTCGGGGTGGTGATCGCCCAGATCCTGGTGCTGGATGCGGTCTTCTCCCTGGACTCCATCATCACCGCCGTCGGCATGGTGGATCACCTCGGCGTCATGATGGCGGCCGTGACCATCGCCATGGTAGTGATGGTGCTCGCCTCCAAGCCCCTGACCCGCTTCGTCAACGCCCACCCCACTGTGGTGGTGCTCTGCCTGAGCTTCCTCTTGATGATCGGCTTCAGCCTGGTGGCGGAGGGCTTCGGCTTCCACATTCCGAAGGGCTACCTCTACGCGGCCATCGGCTTCTCGGTGCTCATCGAGTTCTTCAACCAGCTCGCCCAGCGCAGTGCCCTGCTCCATGAGGCTCGCCAGCCCCTGCGCGAGCGCACCACCGCCGCCATCTTCAAGCTGATGGGGGGGAACAAGCGCTCAGCCCACCCGCAGGAGGACGAAGAAGAGGTGCAGGCTCAGCCCCTGCCCCCCGGTTTCGGTGAAGAGGAGCGTTACATGGTGAGCGGCGTGCTGTCGCTGGCCGAGCGTTCCATTCGCACCATCATGACCCCGCGCTCCGAGATGGAGTGGATCGACGTGAGCGACAGCGAGGACGAGATCCGCGCCCTGCTGCAACGGGCCCCCCACAGCCTGTTCCCGGTCTGTGACGGGAAGCTGGACGAGATCATCGGGGTGGTCAAGGCACGGGATCTGCTGTTTGCCCTCAACGAGGGGCAGTCCCTGGCAGCACTTGCCAGACAGAACGAGCCCGTCATCGTGCCCCAGACCATCAACGTGATCCGGCTGCTGGCGGAGCTGCGCCAGGCCAGGGGCAGCCTCATCCTAGTGGCGGACGAGTTTGGCGTCATCCAGGGACTGGTCACCAACCACGATCTGCTGGAGGCCATCGTCGGCGAACTGCCGGACGAGGACGAGACCCCCGATGTGGTGCGCGAGGGCGAGCACTGGCTCATCCACGGCACCACCAACATCCATCAGGTGGAGCAGGCCCTGAACTGCGACGGTCTGGTGAGCGAGAGCGACGAGTACGTGACCCTGGCGGGCATGTTGCTCTCCCACTTCGGCAGCCTGCCAGACGTCGGTCAGCAGTTGCACCTCGGCCAGTTCCGCTTCGAGGTCATGGCCGTGAGCGAGCGGCGCATCGAGCGAGTACGGGTTACCCCACTCTCCCCTTGATCATCGGCGGCAATCACAGCAAGAGAGGGCCCTTGGCCCTCTTTTTTCTGGCGCGAACCAGGCCCCTCCCGGGCCATTGCTGCGATAACGGCAATTCTCTTCTGCAATACCCCCTCTTTTTCACAATAACAATCCCCTCTAGAGTCACCTCACTCCCAAAGATTGAGGAATCCATCATGCACCACGATCCCCTGTTCTGCCCCCTTCGCCTCGGCCAGCTGCACCTTGCCAACCGCATCGTCATGCCCCCCATGACCCGCTCCCGCGCCAGCCAGCCCGGGGACGTGGCCAACGCCATGATGGCGACCTACTACGCCCAGCGTGCCGGGGCCGGCCTCATCATCAGCGAAGGCACCCAGATAGATCCCCTGGGCAAGGGCTACGCCTGGACGCCGGGCATCCACAGCGCCGAGCAGGTGGCAGGCTGGAAGCAGGTAACCAATGCCGTCCACGCCGAGGGGGGCATCATGTTCGCCCAGCTCTGGCACGTGGGCCGGGTCACCCATCCTGACAACATCGGCGGCGCCCAGCCCCTCTCCTCCTCCGCCATCCAGGCCAAGGGAGTGAAGGTATTCGTCGACAACGGCAGCGATGCCCCGGGGTTTGTGGAGACCGTCACCCCGCGCGCCATGACCCAGGCCGACATCGACGCCGTGGTGGGGCAGTTTCGCCAGGCTGCCCGCAACGCCATGGAGGCGGGCTTTGACGGCATCGAGTTGCACGCCGCCAACGGCTACCTCATCAACCAGTTCCTCGACTCCGAGTCCAATACCCGCACCGACGGCTATGGCGGTTCGCTCGAAAACCGGCTGCGCTTCCTGAAAGAGGTGACCGAGGCGGTCTGTGACGAGATCGGTCCCGACCGGGTCGGGGTACGCCTTGCGCCACTCACCACCCTCAACGGCACCGTGGATGCCAACCCCCAGGAGACCTATCTGGCCGCCGCGCGCTTGCTGGGCCAGCTCGGCGTGGTCTATCTGCACGTCGCCGAAGCGGACTGGGACGACGCCCCCCTGATGGCGGAGAGCTTCAAGCAGGGGCTGCGCGACGCCTTCCCCAACACCCTCATCTACGCCGGCAAATACGATGGGGAGCGCGCCCGCGCCGCCATCGAGGCGGGCTGGGCCGACATGATTGGCTTCGGTCGCCCCTTCGTGGCCAACCCCGACTTGCCGAACCGCCTGCGCCACGGCCATCCGTTCGCCCCCCATGATCCCGCCACCCTGTTTGGCGGCGGCGAGAAAGGGCTGACGGACTACCCCGTCTATGGGGCAGAGCGGGCATAAGGCGGCTGGCGCCGAACCTCTTCCCGGGCGGGCCCTCCAACAGGGGGCTCGCCTTGTTGTCTTGCCAGTGCAACAGCAGTTCAAGGCATTGTTACGCCATGTGAGTCAATCAAGGCACCCACCCCTCTCATCCAAGGAGTCACCATGACCCATACCCAGGCCTGGTGCTGGCACGCCCCCGGCGAACCGGACCAGCTCACCCTCACCCGGCAAGCGCTCCCCACCCCCGGGCCCGACGAGGTCCTCATAGCCAACCGGATCATCGCCTTCAATCCGGTGGACTGGAAACTCATCGAACAGGGTCATCCCCACTGGCAGCCAGGCCATGTGCCTGGCGTCGATGGCATGGGCACCCTGGTGGCACTGGGGGCCAATGTCACCCACCTGCGCCCCGGCACCCGGGTCGCCTATCACACCGACCTGCGCCACGGCGGCAGCTTTGCCCGCCACACCCTGGTGCCGGCTCGCGCCCTGATGCCGGTGCCCGATGCCCTGAGCGACGAGGCGGCCGCCGCGCTCCCCTGCCCCGGCCTCACCGCCTGGCAGGCACTGGCCAAGCTGCCTCACCTGCACGGGGAGGCCCTGCTCATCACTGGGGCTGGCAGCAGTGTCGGCCGCTTCGCGGTGCAACTTGCCCTCCAGAAGGGGGCCCGCGTCTTTGCCAGCGCCAGCCCGCGCCATCACCAGTGGCTCAAACAGCTAGGCGTGCAGGGGGTGGCGGACTATCGGGATCCCGACTGGCTGGCCCAGTTGCAGGCCGCCAACGGCGGTGAACCCTTCGAGGGGATCATCGATCTGGTCTCCAGCCAGCAGGCAGAAGCCTTGCTGCCTGCCCTTGGCTATTACGGCCACATGGTGACTGTGCTCGGGCGCATCGCGCGCAACCCGCTGCCCGCCTTTAGCCATTGCCACTCATTGCACGAGATTGCCCTCGGCGCCCAGCACGCCTTTGGCTCGGACAAACAGTGGAGCCGTCTGGTGGCGGCCGGTGTCGCCATGATGGCGCAGATGGCGAGCGGCGAGCTGACCCTGCCGCCGCTGGTGGTGGGCGACTTCGACGCCCTGCCCTCCCTTCTCACTCGCGTCAAGCAGGAGGGACAAGGGGAAAAGTATCTGGTGAGAGTGGATTGATACCCGCCCAACGATGGCACAAAGAGGCCCGCCATGGCGGGCCTCCTCCATTCAAGGTGTGCAAGGCGGCCTGCTCAGTGCAGGCTCACCCCGTGCAGGGCGGCATGGAGGCGAATGTCCCGGGTCAGACGCACCTTGTCCGCGAGGCTCAGCCAGCTCGCCTCCACGGCATTGAGACTGAGGCGGCACAGCTGCTCCTGGCTGGCGCCAAGCCCGTCGGCCAGGGCCTGGAAGTTGGCCCCCAGGTATCCCCCGAAATAGGCGGGATCGTCGGAGTTCACGGTGACGCAGAGCCCCTGCTCCAGCAGCCTCAGCACATTGTGCTGGGCCATCTGGTCAAACACCCTGAGCCGCACGTTGGAGAGGGGGCAGACGGTGAGGGGCAGCCGGGTGTCGGCAAGATAGCTCAGCAGCGCGGGATCCTCGACGCAGCGCACCCCGTGATCGATGCGTTGCACTCCGAGCTCCCGGATCGCCTGCCAGATGTAGTCAGCCGGCCCCTCCTCCCCCGCGTGGGCCACCACCGGCAGCCCCAGCTCGCGGCAGCGAGCGAAGACCCGGGCGAACTTGCTGGGCGGGTTGCCCTGCTCCCCCGAATCGAGGCCGACCCCGTGCAGGCGCGCCAGGTGCGGCGTGGCCTCTGCCAGGGTGGCGAATGCCGCCTCTTCACTCAGGTGGCGCAGGAAGCTCATGATGAGCCGCCAGCTGATGCCAAAGGCTGCTTCCCCAGCCTGCAACGCCCGCTCGATGCCCCCCAACACGGTGGCAAAGGGCACGCCGCGGGCGGTGTGGGTCTGGGGGTCGAAGAAGATCTCCACGTGCACCACGTGATCGGCAACGCAGCGCTCGAGATAGGCCCAGGTGAGGTCGAAGAAATCCTGTTCGTGGATGAGCACGCTGGCGCCGAGGTAGTAGAGATCGAGGAAGGATTGCAGGCCGTCGAACTCATAGGCGGCGCGCAGGCTGTCGACATCGGGCCAGGGCAGCGCCACCCCGTTGCGCTGACCGAGGGCGAACATCAGCTCGGGTTCGAGGGTCCCCTCGATATGCAGGTGCAGTTCCAGCTTGGGCAAGTCGGCAATAAAGTGCTCCATGATGACGGCTCCATCGTCAGACTCCGTGCGGGCACCACCGGGGCGGCGCCCTCCCTTCGCCTTCATTGTGCACCCATCTGGCCCACCGAGGGAGACTTGTCATCAAAGGGCCTTATAATGGCGGCACAAAAACCATAACCGATTGAAGAGACAAACAGAGGGATGCCCTGTCCCCGCTCTTGCGCCCTACAAGGAGATTTCATGAAGAAAAACGTCATCTGTGACATTGACGGCGTCATCCTGCACAACAACGATCTCATTCCCGGCGCCGACCGCTTCGTCCACCGCCTGCTGGAGCAGGGCAGCAAGCTCCTGTTCCTCACCAACTACCCGGCCCAGACCCAGAAAGATCTGCAAAACCGCTTCCGCTCCGCCGGAATAGAGGTGCCCGAGGAGTGCTTCTACACCTCCGCCATGGGCACCGCCGACTTTCTCAAGCGCCAGGATGGTAAGAAGGCCTATGTGATTGGCGAAGGGGCCCTGACCCACGAGCTCTACAAGGCCGGCTTCACCATCACCGATATCGACCCGGACTTCGTGGTGGTGGGGGAGACCCGCAACTACAACTGGACCATGATGCAGCAGGGCGCCAAGTTCGTGGATCAGGGGGCCCGCTTCATCGCCACCAACCCCGACACCCACGGCCCCCTGATGTACCCGGCCTGCGGCGCCCTGTGCGCCCCCATCGAGCGGATGACCGGCAAGAAGCCCTTCTATGTCGGCAAGCCGAGCGCCTGGATCATTCGCGCGGCCCTCAACCGGATGGAGGCCCACTCCGACGACACCATCATCATCGGCGACAACCTGCGCACCGACATCCTGGCAGGCTTCCAGGCCGGTCTCGAGACGGTGCTGGTGCTCTCCGGGGTGAGCAAGGTGGCGGACATCGACCGCATGCCGTTTCGACCGAACCACATCTTTGACTCCGTGGTGGACATCGACATCGTCTGATCCCGGGTGCCGCCCTTCCGGTAGCCTTCAGCCTGCACGGGCCCCCTTGGCAAAGGGGGCCCGTTTCGTTTAACGTAAGCGCAAAATCGTTAAACAAACTAAACGGGAGCAGGATGCTCCTTCGCCACTCAAGGACGCACCATGAAGAGCCTGAACGACTGGATCCTGCTGGACAAACACACTGTCTCCCCCACCCCGCTGATGCCGGCCCCCGAGCGCATCAGGGCCGGGACGCCGAGCCAGACGGCATGGAACCACTACTCCGACCCGAGCCAGCAGTTTCACGTGGGCTTCTGGGCTTGCGAGCCGGGCTGCTGGGCCGTTCACTATACCGAACACGAATACTGCCAGATGCTGGAAGGGGAGGCGGTGATCCACGACGAGCAGGGCGGCCGGCTGCACCTCAAACCGGGGGTTCAGTTCGTCATTCCCGCCGGTTTTGTCGGGCAGTGGGAGACCCTCACCCCTTGTCGCAAGCTCTATGTGATCTTCGAACCCGACGCGAGTTGACGCGCACGTCAACCCTGACCCTCTCTCTTCAGGCGGCCGGACGGCCGCCATCCCCTGCGCAACTTGACGCTTACGGCATGATTTTCTGCGGTTTTCCCGCTTGCAAAAGGGTTTTCCGCTAGGCATTGTGATTGGCGAGGAATGTAAATGGAATTTCGAGCCCAAACGTGGGGGGCTCATATAAAAATCAAGAGGATTACCGCCAATGTGTTCTATTTTCGGCATTCTGGACATCAAGACCGACGCCACTGCCCTGCGCAAATCGGCCCTGGAGATGTCCAAGCGACTGCGTCACCGCGGGCCTGACTGGTCCGGCGTCTACAGCTCCGACAAGGCCATCCTGGTGCACGAGCGCCTGGCCATCGTCGATCCGGGCAACGGCGCACAGCCTCTCTACAATCCCGAGCGCACGCACGTATTGGCCGTCAACGGCGAGATCTACAACCACAAGGAGCTGGAGAAGAACCTCAAGGTCGACTTCCAGTTCCAGACCCACTCCGACTGTGAAGTGCTGCTGGCCCTCTACAAGGAGAAGGGCCCGGCGTTCCTGGACGATCTGAACGGCATCTTCGCCTTCATCCTCTATGACGCCGAGCAGGATGCCTACCTGATTGGTCGCGACCACATGGGGATCATCCCCCTCTATACCGGCCGCGACGAACACGGCAACTTCTATGTCGCCTCCGAGATGAAGGCCCTGGTGCCGGTCTGCAAGAGCGTCGAGACCTTCCCGCCGGGACACTACCTGTGGAGCAAGGATGGCGAGCTTAAACAGTGGTATAAACGGGACTGGATGGAGTACGCGCCGGTCGAGCACAACGTCAGCGACAAGGCCGAGCTCAAAGCGGCCCTGGAAGCGGCGGTCAAGCGCCAGCTGATGTGCGACGTGCCCTACGGCGTGCTGCTCTCCGGTGGTCTGGATTCGTCCGTCATCTCCGCCATCACCAAGCTCTATGCCGCCCGCCGGGTGGAAGACGATGGCAAGAGCGAAGCCTGGTGGCCCCAGCTGCACTCCTTCGCCGTCGGCCTGGAAGGGTCGCCGGATCTCGCTGCCGCCCGCAAGGTGGCCGATCACCTCGGCACCATCCACCACCAGATCCACTTCACCGTGCAGGAAGGGCTGGATGCCCTGCGGGACGTCATCTATCACCTCGAGACCTATGACGTCACCACCATCCGCGCCTCCACCCCGATGTATCTGATGGCCCGCTACATCAAGGCGATGGGGATCAAGATGGTGCTCTCCGGCGAAGGCTCCGACGAGCTGTTCGGCGGCTACCTCTACTTCCACAAGGCCCCCAACGCCCGTGAGTTCCACGAGGAGAACGTGCGCAAGCTCGCCTCCTTGCACCTCTATGACTGCCTGCGGGCCAACAAGTCCATGGCCGCCTGGGGCGTGGAAGGCCGCGTGCCCTTCCTCGACAAGGAGTTCATGGACGTGGCGATGCGCCTCAATCCCGCCGACAAGATGTGCGGCAAGGGCAAGATCGAGAAGCACATCCTGCGGGAAGCCTTCGAGGATCTGCTGCCCCACGAAGTGGCGTGGCGTCAGAAGGAGCAGTTCTCCGACGGCGTGGGCTATTCGTGGATTGACAGCCTGAAAGCCATGGTCGAGGAAGAGGTGACGGATCAGATGTTCGAGGCCGCGGCCTTCCGCTTCCCCGTCAATACCCCGCTCACCAAGGAGGCGTACTACTACCGCGCCATCTTCGACGAGCACTTCCCGCTGGAGTCCGCCGCCCGCACCGTGCCCTACGGCAAGTCGGTCGCCTGCTCCACCCCGACGGCACTGGAGTGGGATGCCAAGTTCAAGGAGATGGCCGACCCCTCCGGTCGCGCCGTGATGGATGTACATCAGCAGGGTTACTGATCGCCCCTGACCTGAATACAAAGCCCCTCTTGAGGGGCTTTGTTGTTTTCTGCCATTCCATTGCCGCTTTTTTTGCCTTCCCCTTCCCTGTTTGCGGCTTGGCGCAGGAAACGCCTCGTGTCACATTGTCTGCGCCTGGAAGCAAAGATAACGACACAAGGAAGAGACCCATGAAACGACTGTTACTGCCCCTGATGCTGGGCTCCCTCCTTTTCAATGGCGCCGCCTGCGCGGGCGACCACCTCTGGAGTCAGAGCCTGCCCGATTACAGCCAGGGTTATGACGAGACGCGGGAGCCGGCCCGCGATCTCACCGCCGCTACCGCCAAGGCCAGTGCCGAGGGCAAGAAAGTCCTGCTGCTGGTGGGGGGCGAATGGTGCAGCTGGTGCCAGGAGATGAACCGCTTTCTGGACCGGGAACCCGATCTCGCCGGCCAGCTCAACCGCACCTTCGTGGTGGTCAAGGTGAACGTCAGCGAGCAGAACAAGAATGAATCCTTCCTGAAAGCCTATCCCGAGTATCTGGGGGTCCCCCACTTCTACGTGCTGGATGCCAAAGGCAGGCTGCTCGAGTCCTTCAACACCGGGCTGCTGGAGAAGGGGAAGAGTTACGACGGGGAGAAACTCGGCGAATTTATCGCCTATTTCCAGCCCAGGCCCCCCCACGGCTGACTCGCCAGTCAATAAAACAGGGCCCCGCACGGTCAGTGACAGTGCAGGGCACTGATGGCTACCAAACAGGGAAGTGGCATGTCTGCGACAAACAGGCCATCCATCACCCCGGACAAGGACGAAAAAGATGTTGCGAATACTGGGCAAGGCGTCGTCAATCAATGTGCGCAAGGTACTGTGGACCTGCGCCGAACTGGCCCTCCCCTTCGAGCTGGAGGAGTGGGGATCCGGCTTCAAACCCACGGACACCCCGGCGTTTCTGTCGCTCAACCCCAATGCCATGGTGCCCGTCATTCAGGATGAGGATTTTACGCTGTGGGAGTCGAACACCATCATCCGCTACCTGGCGACGCGCCATGGTGCCAATGTCCTCTATCCCGCCGAGGCGAGAGCCAGGGCTCGGGTCGATCAATGGATTGACTGGCAGGCATCGGACTTGAACACCGCCTGGCGCTACGCCTTCCTGTCGCTGGTGAGGCGCTCCCCCCAGCATCAAGACCATCAGGCCCTTCACGCAGCTTGCCTGCAGTGGTCTCACTGCATGGAGATCCTGGAGAGACAGCTTCAAACAACCGGAGGATATGTGGCCGGTCCGCACTTCTCGCTGGCAGACATTCCCATCGGGCTGTCAGTCAACCGCTGGCTGGAGACGCCCTATGATCGCCCGTCGCTACCCGCCGTGGACGACTACTACCAGCGACTGAAAGAGCGGCCGGGGTTTCGACGCTACGGGGCCAATGGCACGCCCTGAGGCGAGCAAGATAACCCGGATAAGGAAAGAGACGGCAGACCGGGCCAACGCGCTGGCCCGGTCTGCACAGCTTCAGGGCTGGGCATCCGGCTGATTGGCGGGGGCGGCCTTGATAAAGGCCTGCAACTGCTCGCAGTTGGCGACGATGCGCGCAATGGTGGGGTAGTCATCCAGGGTCATGTCGAAGCGGCGGGCGTTGTAGACCTGGGGCACCAGCATGCAGTCCGCCAGGGTGACCTCGTTGCCCACGCAATAGATGCCGGCGGTGGTCATGAGAAGCTGCTCCAGCGCGGTGAAGGTCTCGTCTATCCAGTGGCGATACCAGGCATCCCGCGCCATCTTGCTCTGCCCCAGCTCCTGCTCCAGGTAGTGCAGCACGCGCAGGTTGTTGAGGGGGTGGGTGTCACAGGCGATCATGTTGACTATCTGGCGCACCCGGGCGCGCTCGATGGGGACGGAGGGCATCAGGGGGTAGGCGGGATAGGTCTCGTCGAGGTACTCCATGATGGCCACCGACTGACCCAGATGCACGTCATCGTCCACGAGAAACGGCACCAGCCCCTGGGGATTGACCCGGCGGTAGGCCTTCTCCTTCTGCTCACCCTGCCGCAAGTTGACCGGGTGCTGCTCATAATCGAGCCCCTTGAGTTGCAGTACCAAACGCACGCGAAAGCTGGCCGATGAGCGCCAATATCCAAACAACTGCAGCATAGTGTGTCCCTGTGGTGGCAGGTGTCTGCCACCTGCCGTGTCGCCCGCCCCTCCCGGGGTCGGGCTCTCCTAGCTCGCCCGCTCGGCCGTTGCTTGCGTGACCCGCTGCAAAATGGTGCCAAACAGACTCATCCCGTTGCGATCCTGCATCGCGATGGACACTGTATCACCAAAGCGCAGAAAGGGTGTAGTGGCTTGACCTGACTCGATAATTTCCAGCATCCGCCGCTCGGCAAGGCAGGAGGATCCCCGGCTTCTGTCGTAGTTGGAGACGGTGCCCGAGCCGATGATGCAGCCCGCCCCGAGCGGCCTTGTCTTGGCGGCATGGGCAATCAGCTCATCAAAGTTGAAGGTCATGTCCACCCCGGCGTCGGGCTGCCCGAACAGGGCGCCGTTGAGGTGGGTCACCAGGGGCAGGTGGACCTTGCCATCGCGCCAGTCATCCCCCAGCTCGTCCGGGGTGATGGCCACCGGCGAGAAGCTGCTGGAGGGCTTGGACTGGAAGAAGCCAAAGCCCTTGGCAAGCTCCCCAGGAATGAGGTTGCGCAGGCTCACGTCGTTGACCAGCATCAAGAGCTTGATGTGGCTCGCCGCCCCCTGCGAACGGGTACCCATGGGCACGTCGTCGGTGATGACGGCGACTTCCGACTCAAAATCGATACCCCACTCCTCGGAGCCCATCACGATGGGGCCACGGGGCGGCAGGAAGCTGTCAGAGCCGCCCTGATACATCAGGGGATCGTGCCAGAAGCTTTCTGGCATGTCGGCGCCGCGCGCCTTGCGCACCAGCTCCACGTGATTGACGTAGGCACTGCCGTCAATCCACTGGTAGGCGCGAGGCAGCGGGGAGAGGCACGCCTCCTCATCGAAGGGGAAGGCGTCGGGGCAGGCGCCCTCGTTGAGTCGCTGATAAACCTTCGCCAATTGCGGCGCCACTTCGCCCCACTGGTCGAGGGCCGACTGCAGGGTCGGGGCAATGGTCGTCACGTGGACGGCGCGCGCCAGATCGCGGCTCACCACCACCAGGGCGCCGTCGCGCTTGCCATTGTTCAGGGTTGCCAATTTCATATCGAATTCCTTATTTGCCGAGCATCTCTGGACGCTGCCAGCTGGTAACATAACCGGGGTGTTCGACCCCTTCGCAGATCGGGCCGACGACCAGGGCATCCCGGGTGTCGAGCATCACCGCCACCTCGTCGGTGAAGGTCTTGGCATGGGCCAGCCCCGCCGCAAAGGCCTTGGGATGGGGACCATGGGTGAAGCCGGCAGGGTGGAAGGTGACCATGCCCCGCTTGATGTTGTCCCGGCTGAAGAAGTCCCCGGCGTGGTAGAAGAGCACTTCGTCGAAGTCGTCGTTGCTGTGGTAGAAGGGCACCCGCAGGGCACCTGGGTCGCTCTCGATGGGACGCGGCACGAAGGTGCAGATGACAAAACGGCTCGCCACGAAGGTGGTGTGGGCCGAGGGAGGCAGGTGGTAGCGGTGGCTCATCAGCGGGCGGATATCCCGCCAGTTGAGGCGCACCACGCACAAGTCCCCGTGCCACCCTTGTGCATCCAGCGGGTTGAACGGCCAGGTGACGACCGAGACCTGATCGTGGCGCTTGATCTGCAGCGACCAGGGGTTTTCATCCTGCTGAGCCAGGAAGCGCTCGTTGATGGCGGGCACGTCCAGGGCCGCCGGATCGAAGATGGCGTGATTGCCCACCAGTCCCTTGTCCGGCAGCTGATAACTGTCTTCCGTCGCCTCTATCATCAGGATGAAGAGGGGCGCGGTGGGCTCGATGCGCCACATGGTGCCACGGGGGATCACCACATAGTCGCCATCTCTCAAGATGAGGTGTCCGTAGTCGCAGTAGAACTCGCCGCTCCCCTCGTGAATGAACAGGAGCTCGTCGCCATCGGCGTTTCGCACCAGAAACGGCATGGGCTCATGCAGGCGCCAGATGCGGTAGCGGCAGTGGGGGTTGCTGAGAATATCCGGCATCACCCAGGGGGAGAGGGAGCTCACCTCCTCCTGCAGATCGTTCAAGTCAAACGCCCGTGGCCGAAGCGGCCCTTCCCAGTTGACCCAGTCGGTGGGAGCATGCTTGTGGTGCATGTGGGTGGCCGGACCGAAGAAGCCCGAGCGCCCCAGCTCGCGCTCATAGATGGCCTGCTCCGGCAGATCGGCATGGGCCTGGCGGGAGTGGGTTCCCTCCCGATGGGGGAAGCTTATCCAGTTACGCATCACTCGGTTCTCCGTTTTTCTGGCCCTGCGCGGCACCGTTCACCTCCCCTTGCGTGGATCCGTCCAGCACGCCACGGCGGATCTGATCCAGCTCGATGGATTCGAACAGTGCCTGGAAGTTGCCCTCACCAAAGCCCTCGTTGCCCTTGCGCTGGATGATCTCGAAGAACACGGGACCGATCACGGTATCGGTGAAGATCTGCAGCAGAATGCCGTCCTTCGTCGGCGAGCCGTCGATGAGGATGCGCAGCGTCTTCAGCGCCGCCAGATCCTCCTGATGACCCGCCACCCGGCTGTCCACCTTCTCGTAGTAGGTGTCCGGCGTCGGCATGAAGCCGGTTCCCCGCCCTCTGAGCGTGCGGATGGTGTGATAGATGTCGGCAGAGGCGAGCGCGATGTGCTGGATCCCCTCCCCCTTGTACTGACGCAGGTACTCCTCTATCTGGGACTTGTCGTCTGCCGACTCGTTGATGGGAATGCGAATTTTGCCGCAGGGGGCCGTCATGGCGCGCGAGTGCAATCCGGTCAGCTTGCCCTCGATGTCGAAGTAGCGGATTTCCCGGAAGTTGCCGATCCGCTCGTAGAAATTCGACCAGAGGTTCATGTTGCCGCGATGGACGTTGTGGGTCAGGTGGTCGATCTCATAGAGCCCCGCGTCCACCTCGGCCATGCGGGCCTGCCAGTCGGGGTAGAAGATAAAGTCCACGTCATAGATGGAGCCCCGCTCGCCATAGCGATCGACAAAGGAGAGGGTGCTCTCGCCGATGCCGTAGATGGCGGGGATGTTGAGCTCCATGGGGCCGATTTTGCCCACAAACGGCTTGGCCCCCTGGCCGATGGCGTACTGCTGGGCGCGGCCGGCATCGCTCACCCGAAACGCCATGCCGCACACGCTCGGACCATGGGCCCGGGCAAACTCCTCCGCCTGGGAGTGGGGCTCGGCATTGACCACGAAGTTGATGTCCCCCTGGCGATAGAGCCAGCACTGCTTGTGCCTGTGCTTGGCCACTTCGGCAAAGCCCAGTGAGACGAACAGCGCCTTGAGGGCCGCAATGCCCTTGAGATCCGGTGCCGTGTACTCGACGAACTCAAACCCGTCGGTGCCAAGGGGGTTGATGGTGTGAGTACGGGAAGAAGGGGTGGTCATGATGCGCTCCTTGCGATGAACTGATAACGAAACGGGTCACGCCGCAAGGGCTCGACAGGCAGCCCGCACGGCATTGTTAACAACTTGTTTCATTAGAGTGGCGGGCGCAGGGAATGAGAAGGGGCGGCGTTCAGATAGTTTGGCGGGGATCCGCGCCAAAGAATGTAAATGAAATGTGACATCGCAGCCCCGACCTTGCACTGCGCTCGTTAGCGTCCCGCAAGGCTGTCAGCTTTGCCTTACAGCGACCAATGACGGGGTTCGATATGGGGCAGCACCGCCCTCGCCTTTAGCAATCGAGTCCTTTGCGGGTTGATGAGCCAGGCCTGCTCCCCCAACGCCAGCAGGGGCAGATCGTGCAAGCTGTCACTCAGGGTGAGTGCGGCCTCCAGGGTCAGGAGCTCGGGCAGCAGCTTGTGCCTGCCATGGCAATAGAAGCGCGGCACCAGGCCGCCGAAACGGTAACCCATCCGCGAGCCGATGATGCGGTGAGGGAGCCTTGGCAGTTGACGATGGATCTGGGCACGGACCAGGGCGCGGGGACTGGCGGAGATGACCCAGCAGCGGTACCCCTCCCCCGTCAAGAGGGCTCGCGCCTCCCGATACAGACCGGGCCGGGTCAGGCTGTACTGCCGTACCAGGGCGCGCCAGGCCAGGGGGGATAGCCCGAGGGTGATGGCCCACCAGATGAGTGCAATGCCGCGACTGCGCTGACCTGGCAGCAGATAGATCACGGCACCGAACGCCATCAGTGGCCACAGCAGCAGCGGCCAGATACGGCGGCGCAAGATGAAACGCAGCAACCCCGCATGGCTGTCATCCGGCGCCAGGGAGTCATCGAAGTCGGCCAGGACCCAGCCACGGGCTGGGACTCTGGCGGTTGCAGCGCTCATTCGGTGATCTCTGCGATGGCGGCATGCAACTCGGGCAGGAGGAACAGCGCCCCCTCATCGGGTGGACAGACGAGATCGAAGCTCTCACCTGCCAGGGTGAAGGCGAGGCGCCAGGCGTGCAGATAACCGCGATCCGCCGCCGTGCCGCCGTAGCGCTCATCCCCGAGGATGGGGGCACCCACGCTCTTCAAGGCCACCCGGATCTGATGGGTCTTGCCGGTCCGGGGCTTGATGCGATAAAGGCGCAGCCCCTCGCGCACCGAAACGGAGTCGAACCAGCTAATGGCCGGGTTATCCTGGGTGCGGCTCAGCATCCAGCTGCCGCCTCGCCCTTTCTCCATGTCCCCCTTCACCCAGCCCTGCTTCTTCTTCGGCTTGCGATCGGAGAGTGCCAGATACTGCTTGCTCACTTCCCGCGCCGCGAAAGCCATGCTGAGGGCGCGATTCGCTTCAGCGGTGCGGGCCAGCAGCACCAGCCCAGAGGTCATCTTGTCCAGTCGATGGACCGGATAGAGGTCAAGACCGGTATCCATTCTGACCCGATTGACGAGACCCGGCTCGCCGGCATCATCGTGCATGCCAATGCCCGGACGCTTGTTGATCACCATGAAATCTTTGTGCTGCAATTGTATCCGGTACATGTATAACCCTTTAGAATGTTATTTGTTAACAACTTGAATGCAGGCCTGCAGGCCATCTTCATGGATCCTCAGCACAAGAATCGCACGAATGAAAAAATGCCTGTTTTGGCTGTTGTTGCTTGGCATCACTTGCTTCTCGCCCCTCCAGGCCAGTGAACGGACACGTGATCTGCCGGAGAAGGTGGTATTGCAGTTGCGCTGGCTGCATCAGCCCCAGTTTGTGGGCTATCACATGGCCAAGGCCAAGGGGTATTACGCCGACGCCGGTCTGGATGTCGAGATAAGGCCAGGTGGCAAGGGAATAAGTCCGGTTCAGGAGGTGCTGGCCGGACGCGCCGACTTTGGCGTCGGCAACACCGAGGTGCTGACCCACTACGCCCAGGGCAAGCCACTGCTGGCGCTGGCCAGCGTCTACCAGCACTCTCCCTCCATCTTCCTGGCACGCCGCGACAGCGGCATTCTCACCGTTGCGGACATGCGTGGCAAACGGATCATGATGTTTCCGGGTCATCAGGATGCCGAACTGCTGGCCACCCTCTACTATCAGGGGCTTCACGAGCGCCAGCTCATCCCGGTACCCACTTCGGTCAACATCGACGATCTGATCGCCGGCCGGATAGACATCTTCAACGCCTATCTGAGCAATGAGCCCTTCTATCTGGAAGAGCGCGGCATCTCGGTGTCCGTCATCAACCCTCGCAACTACGGCATCGATTTCTACAGCGACATTCTCTTCACCACCCAGGCACAGGAGCGGCTCAATCCGGAGCGGGTGGCACGTTTTCGTGCAGCCAGCCTCCAGGGATGGCGCTATGCCCTCACCCACCCCGAGGAAGCCATCGCCCTGCTGCGCACGGAGTATGGCGTCAACCGCAGCCAGGCCCACATGGAATACGAGTTGCAGATGAGCAAGGAGATGATCCAGCCGCTCTATGTGGAGATCGGGTATATGAATCCGGATCGCTTCGCTCACATCATGCAGCAGCTGGTCGAGATAGGCCTCCTTGCCAAACCGGTCTCCCTGACCCGTTTCCTCTATCAGGTCCCCTCAGAACAGTGGAGCTTCTGGCGTCCATGGTTCCTGCTGAGCCTGGGGGTTGGTGGTCTCATCCTGCTGCTCTCCCTCTATCTTCTGATGAGCAACAAGCGGCTCAACCAGGAAGTGGCCCTGCGCAAGCAGCGAGAGCAGGAGATACTGCAACTGGCCCGCCTCGATCCCCTTACCGGGCTGCCCAATCGCCTGAGCCTGATGGAACAATTGAAACACCAGGTGCAAAGCGACAATCCGGGCTGCCTGCTGTTTTGCGATCTCAATGACTTCAAGCGCATCAACGACAACTTCGGCCACAGCCAGGGGGATGCCATCCTCTGCCAGCTGGCCCGACGGATCCACGACGCCATCGGCCACCAGTGCTATTTTGCCCGCTTGGCGGGAGACGAGTTCATCCTGCTGCTGCCGGGCTACGATATCCGTCAGGCAGAGGAGGTCACCGCCGTGATCCGCCAGGCCATGCAGGCCCCCTTCGTGGTCAATGACCAGCCGATGCAGGTGGGCATCAGCATCGGCGTCAGCCACTACCAGCATGACTGGAGCCCGGAGCAGTGGCTCATCCAGGCCGACAGGGCCATGTATTGTGACAAGGGTGGCCGCGTCATCACGCTGGCGGAGCAGTCCGGCTGACTGGCTCATCTCCCGGTACACAGAGCCGATACCCCCGTGAAACCGATAAACAGGAAGGCCACCCCAAGGGTGGCCTTCCTGTATTGCATGAGTCTGACCGCTCTTACCCGAAGGTCTGCCCCAGGGATTTGAGCTGGCGAGCCTTGGTGAGCAGGATGTCGCTCGAGGCGTCCATGTCCTGCATCTTGTTGCTGTTGGTGTGGGAGTGCTGGGAGATGGCGTTGACGTTGCGGCTGATGTCCTCCACCACCGCCTGCTGCTCCTCTGCCGCCGTCGAGATCTGGGCCGAGAGGTCCACCACCCGTTCTATTTCCGCCAGCACCTGATGCAGGCTCTCTGATCCCTGGCGGGTCAGGGTCACGCAGGATTGGGTCTGTTGCAGGTTCTGCTGCATCATTCCCTTCCAGCCGTTCAGGGTACGCTGGATCTGGCCTATGCTGCTCTGGATCTGCTCGGTCGCCTTGTGGGTGCGCGTGGAGAGGGTTCGCACCTCGTCCGCCACCACCGCAAAGCCTCGCCCCTGCTCCCCTGCCCGCGCCGCCTCGATGGCGGCGTTGAGCGCCAGCAGATTGGTCTGATCCGCAATGCCCTGGATCTCGCTCATCAGCACACCGATGCGGTCCGACTCCTCCGCCAGTGCCACGGCGGCCGTGAAGGCATGCTCTGCCTGAGTGGCCAGCTCCGTCACCCTGTGCTGGGTATCTTCCAACTGCTGATCGGTGTGTTGGCAGTGCGCCTTGGCCTGGGCTATTTGGTTGTCCGTCTCCAGGATATTGCGGGCAATCTCGTGGGCTGTCGCCGCCATCTCGGTGATGGCCGTCGCCACCTGCTGGGTCTGGACATCCTGTTCGGCGATGTCGGCGCTCGCCTCGCTGGAGGCTGTTTTCAGATGCACCGCGAGATCCTGCAGGGAGAGGGTCGCATCGTCCACTCGTCCAAGGACTGTGCGGATCCTGGCCTGCAACAACTTGATGTGGAAGTCGGCAATGGCACTGGCATCCTCCCCCGAATAGATGAGCCGGGTCAGGCTGTCATATTCGTCCGCGAGCTGTCGCAGATAACGGGGGGTAGTGATGAGGGTGTCACGATAGATCAGGGCCAGCCACAAGAGAGGCAACAGGGTGAACAACGGCCCCCAGGGCCCCATCAGATAGGCTCCCCCCGCCAGCATCAGCAAGATACCGACGATGGCCAGCCCGTGGCGCATCGGGCGCAGGCTCAATCCGCCCTTTCGCTCCCCCCGCTCCACGCTCTTCAATCTGGCATAGGTGCGCCCGGCCACGGCTTTCATCTCCGGCGCGGCGCGACTGCGGACCGACTGGTAGCCATTGATCCGCCCCTGCTCGAAGATGGGGGTGACATAGGCATCCACCCAATAGTAACGCCCATCCTTGCAGCGGTTTTTCACCATGCCGCGCCAGGGTTTGCCCTGCTTGAGCTTGCCCCAGAGGTCAGCAAAGGCGGCCTTGGGCATGTCCGGGTGGCGAACCATGTTGTGGTGTTGGCCGATGAGCTCGGCCCGGCTGTACCCCGCTACCCGGCAGAAGTGATCATTGGCGTAGGTGATCACACCCTGCAGGTCCGTGGTGGAGACCAGCTGTTCATTGGCAGGAAAATCCACCTCTTCGTCGATGAGATGAACCTGGCTTTTCTTCATGGCGCACCCCCCTTGTTTGATCACCCACTGAGCGTAGCCAAACGCCTACGGGCAAGCAACGCAGAGACCCAGTCGGGGAGGATGGCTGAGACACAATTTGCATCCTGTTTGACGCCGCGCAAGATTTTGGCCCCCAAAGCCCCGGTTTGGCCAAAAAACACCCGGCATTTTCCCAGGTTCACCGCTCTCCCACACGATGCATCACACCCAAAAATGGTTCCAACGAGTCTGTGATACTGGCGTTGCAGGGAACCCCGTCAGGGGAGAGCGCACTTGATGCGACCTTGGACCTAAGCATAGTTGACGTTAACGTAAACGTAGTGTGAGATGGTACCGTTCACCCTACACATCCAGCAGACACGCACCCCATGAAAGGAGTCACCATGTCCAACCTCTCCCCCTCGGCCGGCAAGCGTTTTCGCACGGCCCTGGCCAACGAAAAGCCCCTGCAGATTGTCGGCACCATCAATGCTTACATGGCGCTGATGGCCGAGCGCAGCGGCTTCCAGGCCCTCTATCTCTCCGGCGCCGGGGTGGCGAATGCCTCCTATGGCCTGCCGGATCTCGGCATGACCTCCATGAATGACGTGCTCATCGATGCCGAACGCATCACGGCCGCCACCCAGGTGCCACTCCTGGTGGACATCGACACCGGCTGGGGGGGCGCCTTCAACATCGCCCGCACCATCCGCGCCTTCGAACGTGGCGGTGTGGCCGCCGTCCACATGGAAGATCAGGTGGCCCAGAAGCGCTGCGGTCACAGGCCGAACAAGGCGGTGGTCACGGTCTCGGAGATGGTGGACAGGATCAAGGCCGCGGTGGATGCCCGCCAGGACGAGCACTTCGTCATCATGGCCCGCACCGACGCCCTGGCGGTGGAAGGACTGGGCTCGGCCCTGGAGCGGGCCGCCGCCTATGTGGAGGCCGGAGCCGACATGATCTTCGCCGAGGCGGTCACCGAGCTGGATCAGTACGACCGCTTCAAGCAGGCGGCCGGGGTGCCCATCCTCGCCAACATGACCGAGTTCGGCAAGACCGAGCTGTTTGACAAGGAGGCGCTCGCCTTGCATGGCGTCGACATGGTGCTCTACCCCCTGAGCGCCACCCGCGCCGCCAACCAGGCCGCCCTCAACGTCTATCAGACGCTTCGCCGCGACGGCCACCAGCGCGCCGTGGTCGACACCATGCAGACCCGGGAGTCCCTCTACGATTTTCTCGGTTACCACCACTACGAGCAGACCCTGGACAGGCTGTTCACCCAGGATCTTTCGACCAAGGAATAAGACGGCGACCGGCCGCCTTATGCTGGCGGCTGGCGCTTCAACGGACTGAATGAGGAAACATGTGATGAGCGCCATTCCCGAAACGACCTCCGGCTTCAAGCCCAAGAAATCCGTCGCCCTTTCCGGCAGCGCCGCCGGCAACACCGCCCTGTGCACCGTGGGCCTCTCCGGCAACGACCTGCACTACCGTGGCTACGACATCCTGGACGTGGCCACCAGCTGCGAGTTTGAAGAGATAGCCCACCTGCTGGTGCACGGCCATCTGCCCAATGTGGCGGAGCTCGCCGCCTACAAGGCCAAGCTCAAGGCCCTGCGCGGCCTGCCCACCGGAGTGAGGACCGCCTTGGAGCAGTTGCCTCCCTCTGCCCACCCCATGGACGTGATGCGCACCGCCGTCTCCGTGCTGGGGTGCCTGTCGCCGGAGAAGGACGATCACAACCACCCGGGCGCCCGGGACATCGCCGACAAGCTGATGGCCTGTCTCGGCTCCGTGTTGCTCTACTGGTACCACTTCAGTCACAACGGCAAGCGCATCCATGTGGAGACCGACGACGACTCCATCGGCGGCCACTTCCTCCACCTGCTGCACGGGCACAAGCCACGCGACTCCTGGGTGCGCGCCATGCACACCTCCCTCATCCTCTACGCCGAGCACGAGTTCAACGCCTCCACCTTCACCGGCCGCGTCATCGCCGGCACCGGCTCGGACATGTACTCCTGCATCACGGGAGCCATCGGTGCCCTGCGCGGGCCCAAGCACGGGGGCGCCAACGAGGTGGCCTTCGAGATCCAGAAGCGCTACGAGAATCCGGACGAGGCGGAGGCTGACATTCGCGCCCGGGTCGAGAAAAAAGAGGTGGTCATCGGCTTCGGCCACCCGGTCTACACCGTCTCCGATCCCCGCAACAAGGTGATCAAGGAGGTGGCGCGCGCCCTCAGCCAGGAGCAGCACAACACCAAGATGTTCGATATCGCCGAGCGGCTGGAATCCACCATGTGGGAAGTCAAGAAGATGTTCCCGAACCTCGACTGGTTCAGCGCCGTCAGCTACCACATGATGGGGGTGCCCACCGCCATGTTCACCCCGCTGTTCGTCATCGCCCGCACCTCAGGCTGGTCGGCCCATGTCATCGAGCAGCGCATCGACGGCAAGATCATCCGCCCGAGCGCCAACTACGTCGGCCCGGAGGATCTCCAGTTCGTGCCGCTCAAGGAGCGCAAGTGATGATCAACACGCAATATCGCAAGCCCCTGCCCGGCACACAGCTCGACTACTTCGACGCCCGGGAGGCGGTCAACGCCATCGCCCCCGGCGCCTGGGACAGGCTCTCCTACACCGCCCGCGTCCATGCCGAGAACCTGGTTCGCAAATGCGATCCGGCCATCCTCGGCGAGTGCCTCGGCCAGATAGTGCACAACAAGCGCGATCGCGACTTTCCCTGGTTCCCGGCGCGGGTGGTGTGCCACGACATCCTGGGGCAGACCGCCCTGGTGGATCTGGCGGGCCTTCGCGACGCCATCGCCGAGCAGGGTGGCGATCCCGCCCTGGTGAACCCTGTGGTGCCGGTGCAGCTCATCGTCGACCATTCCCTCGCCGTTGAGTGCGGCGGCTTTGACCCGCAAGCGTTCGAGAAGAACCGCGCCATCGAGGATCGCCGCAACGAGGATCGCTTCCACTTCATCGACTGGACCAAGCAGGCGTTCAAGAACATCGAGGTGATCCCGCCCGGCAACGGCATCATGCACCAGATCAACCTGGAGAAGATGTCCCCTGTCATCCACGCGGACCGCGGTATTGCCTACCCGGACACCTGCGTCGGTACCGACAGCCACACCCCCCACGTGGATGCCCTCGGCGTCATCGCGGTGGGGGTGGGCGGGCTGGAAGCCGAGAACGTGATGCTGGGGCGCGCCTCCTGGATGCGGCTGCCTTCGATCGTCGGCGTGGAGCTCTCCGGTAAGCCGCAGCCCGGCATCACCGCCACGGACCTGGTGCTGTCGCTCACCGAATTCCTGCGCCAGCAGAAGGTAGTCGGCGCCTACCTGGAGTTTCGTGGCGAGGGCGCCGCCGCCCTCACCCTCGGCGATCGGGCCACCATCTCCAACATGGCGCCGGAGTATGGCGCTACCGCGGCCATGTTCTTCATCGACCAGCAGACCCTCGACTACCTCAAGCTCACCGGCCGTGACGACGAGCAGGTCAGGCTGGTGGAAACCTATGCCAGGGAGGCCGGTCTCTGGGCCGATGCCCTGGCGGGCGCCCAGTACGAGCGGGTGCTGCACTTTGACTTGTCGAGCGTGGTGCGCACCCTGGCGGGCCCCTCCAATCCCCATCGCCGCCTGCCGGTATCGGCATTGGCCGAGCGCGGAATCGCGGTGGACCTGGACAAGGCTCGTGCCCAGGAGGCTGACGGCCTCTTGCCCGATGGCGCCGTCATCATCGCCGCCATCACCAGTTGCACCAACACCAGCAACCCGCGCAACGTGATTGCCGCAGGCCTGTTGGCCCGCAACGCCAACCGGCTCGGCCTGATGCGCAAGCCCTGGGTCAAATCCTCCCTCGCCCCCGGCTCCAAGACGGTCGCGCTTTACCTGAAAGAGGCGGGGCTGATGGATGAGCTGGCACAGCTCGGCTTCGGCGTCGTGGCGTTTGCCTGCACCACCTGCAACGGCATGTCCGGTGCCCTGGATCCCGCCATCCAGCAGGAGATCATCGAGCGGGATCTCTACGCCACGGCGGTGCTCTCGGGCAATCGCAACTTCGACGGTCGCATCCATCCCTATGCCAAGCAGGCGTTTCTCGCCTCGCCCCCCCTGGTGGTGGCCTACGCCATCGCAGGCACCATCCGCTTCGACATCGAGAAAGATGTGCTGGGGGTGGTTAACGGCAAGGAAGTGCGCCTCAAAGACATCTGGCCGTCTGATGAAGAGATCGACGCCGTGGTTCGCACGGCGGTCAAACCGTCCCAGTTCCGCCAGGTCTATATCCCGATGTTCACCATAGAGGAAGACCATGGCCCCAAGGTGGCGCCCCTGTACGACTGGCGTGCGCAAAGCACCTATATCCGTCGCCCGCCCTACTGGGAGGGGGCACTGGCGGGCGAGCGCACCCTGCGCGGCATGCGGCCCCTGGCGCTGTTGCCGGACAACATCACCACCGACCACCTCTCCCCTTCCAACGCCATCCTGCCCGGCAGCGCGGCGGGGGAATACCTGGCGAAGATGGGCCTGCCGGAGGAGGACTTCAACTCCTATGCGACCCACCGCGGCGATCACCTGACCGCCCAGCGCGCCACCTTCGCCAACCCCCAACTGGTCAACGAGATGGCGGTGGTCAACGGGGCGGTGAAGAAGGGATCCTTGGCCCGGGTCGAGCCGGAAGGCCGGGTCATGCGGATGTGGGAAGCCATCGAGACCTACATGGCGCGCAAGCAGCCCCTCATCATCGTGGCCGGTGCCGACTACGGTCAGGGCTCGTCCCGGGACTGGGCGGCCAAGGGGGTGCGCCTTGCCGGGGTGGAGGTGATCGCGGCGGAAGGCTTCGAGCGCATTCACCGCACCAACCTCATCGGTATGGGGGTGCTGCCGCTCGAGTTCAAACCGGGCACCACCCGCCTCACGCTGGGCCTCGATGGCACCGAGACCTATGACGTGGTGGGAGCACGCCAGCCGCGCACCGATCTCACTCTGGTGATCCGCCGTCGCAGCGGCGAAGTGATCCAGGTGCCCATGACCTGCCGCCTCGACACCGCCGAGGAGGTCTCGGTCTATGAGGCGGGCGGCGTGCTGCAACGCTTCGCCCAGGATTTCCTGGCGTCGACTGCGCAAAAGGCCGCAAGCTAAATCGCAACCCGCTCCGCCCCTTTGAAAAAGGGGAAGGCATAAGGCACCCTCTCTCTTTGGGAGAGGGTTGGGGTGAGGGGAAATCCCCCTCATCCGCCCTTCGGGCACCTTCTCCCAGAGGGAGCAGGATCCATGACTCTTTTCAGGACACTCTCTATGGCCCACATACCACAAGTCAGAATTCCGGCCACCTACCTTCGCGGCGGCACCAGCAAGGGGGTCTTCTTTCGCTTATCTGACCTGCCCGAGCGCTGCCAGCACCCGGGCCCGGCACGGGATGCCTTCTTCCTGCGGGTCATCGGCAGCCCCGACCCCTACGGCGCCCACATGGACGGCATGGGGGGGGCCACCTCCTCCACAGCCAAGTGCGTGATCCTCTCCAAAAGCCAGCAACCCGATCACGATGTGGACTACCTCTACGGCCAGGTCGCCATCGACAAGGCATTCGTGGACTGGAGCGGCAACTGCGGCAACCTCTCCACCGGCGCCGGGGCCTTCGCCATCCATGCCGGCCTGGTGGACCCGTCCCGCATCCCGGAGAGCGGCACCTGTGAGGTGCGGATCTGGCAGGCCAATATCAGCAAGACCATCCTCGCCCACGTGCCGGTGACGAACGGCCAGGTGCAGGAGACAGGCGATTTCGAGCTGGACGGGGTGACCTTCCCCGCCGCCGAGATCGTGCTGGAGTTTCTCGACCCGTCCGATGACGGGGAAGACGGCGGCGCCCTCTTCCCCACCGGCAATCTGGTGGACGATCTTGAGGTGCCCGCGTCTGTTGTAAAGAGCGGCGTACTGAAAGCCACCCTGCTCAGCGCCGGCATCCCCACGGTGTTCGTCAACGCCGAGGACATCGGTTATGAGGGCACCGAGCTGCGCGAGCAGATAAACACGGACCCCGAGGCCTTGGCACGCTTCGAGGCGATCCGGGTTGCCGGAGCCCTGCGCATGGGGCTCATCAAACGCCCCGAAGAGGCGGCCACTCGCCAGCACACCCCGAAAATTGCCTTCATCGCACCCGCCAAGGATTACCGCACCGCAAGCGGCAAGGAGATTATTGCTGGCGAGATCGATCTGTTGGTGCGGGCCCTCTCCATGGGCAAGCTGCACCACGCCATGATGGGCACCTGCGCCGTGGCCATCGGCACGGCGGCGGCCATTCCCGGCACCCTCGTCAATCTGGCCGCCGGGGGCGGCGAGCGCGAAGCGGTGCGCGTTGGTCACCCCTCCGGCACCCTGAGAGTCGGAGCCCAGGCAGAGCAGGTAGCGGGACAGTGGACGGTCACCAAGGCGGTGATGTCCCGCTCCGCCCGCATCCTGATGGAAGGCTGGGTGCGGGTCCCTGGAGATGCCTTCTAGCCCGCTGCGGCATCACACCGACCAGGCCAGCCAGACGAAAAGAGCCCCAAGGCGACTGCCTCAGGGCTCTTTTTTGGATGTTTCATGCTGTGAGAATCACATCATCATTGCGGTCTTGCCACACACTCCACCTTTCTTGGCACATTGTGCTTCGTGTCCCCGCCGATGAGCCGCTTGACCTGCCCGGGTGGGCAGCGACCGTCATCCACATAGGCGGTCTCCCCAAGGGGCAGCCTGCCTGGGGGCGGATCCTGACTCAGATAGGTAACGGGAATGGGCGCAGGCGCAAACCCACTGCACCCCGACATCAGGAGTGCGCCGCACCACAGAGCCAGCATGCCTCCCCTCTTTCCTGCAACCGCCATCGCTCACTCCCTGCCTCTGTCGGGGCACCGACCCGGCGCCCCTCGTTTCGGCAGTCTACCCAGGGATGGCGCCGAACCGACACCCGTCTCCGGCGCCGTTGTGACGATTCCAGACACAGGCAAAAAATCGGCTTTTCACGGCTTCGACCCGTAGTAGTGGGCCAGCAGGGCATCGGCCTCATCCACGGGGATCGCCATCTGCGGCCAGCGCACGGCCTTCTCCCTGATGTCCCGCAGGCTCCCCAGCTCCGGGCGCAGTGCGCTGCCGAGGTGGCGGTTCAGGGCATCAAAGCGGGCGATCACCCCCTGTCGACTGAAGTGCCCGGGCGCCAGATCCAGCCGGTAGCCCTGAAACAGCCACTGGAGTCCCTGATAGACGGCGGGGTGGTAGACGCTGTGGTGATCCTCCTCCTCGAAGTAGCGGCTGGTGACGTGCAGGTTTGCGCCGGGCGCTGCCACCACCTGCCGCGCAAACTGCTGCAGGCGATCCCGGTGAAACGCCGAGCGCCCGAATCCCGGGGTGAAGGGGTTGTTGGCCACCGCCATGAACAGCGAGGAGGCGTGCTTGAGCGGCCCGGTCAACTCCGACGCGATGCGCTCGTAATTGCGGGGATAGTCGAACCAGAGGCTGGCGTCGATGGCGATCACTCCCTGGAACTGGCCGCTATCTTGCGCCTGTGCATCGAGCGCCAGCAGGCCGCCGAGGGAGTGGCCCACCAGCAGGGCCGGCGCCCGGGTCCGAAACCTCTCCTCGATGAGGGGGCGCAGCTCCTCACTCAGATAGCGCAGGAACCGGGGCCCGCCCCCCGTCACGGCATAGCCGGGCCCCGCCGGTGCCCCATTTGGCAAGGTCATGGTGTGGCTCGGGGTGTAATCCCGCATCCGGTCGGTGTTGTGGACCGCGACGATGATGAGGGGGGGGATAGCCGGATTGAGCCCGGCCCGCAGGGCCCGGGTGATGCCGACAACCTCCAGCAGGCTCTTCTCCCCGTCGAGCAGATAGAGCACGGGGAACCGAGCCCCGGGCTCGCGTTCATATTCCTGGGGCAGGGAGACGCTGTATTGCCGCGTCTCCCCCAGCAGGGCCGAATGGTGGGTGAAGCGCTGGGCGTAGTGGAGCATGTCTGCCTGGGCAGAAGAGAGTGTGATCATGGTGAGCAGCAGGGTGATGAGTCTTGTCATTGGATGAACCAGGATTGTGTCGCCAGCCTTGGGGATCCCCCGTAGGGCGGCGCACAGAGACGACAACAGGGCCCGCAGGCCCTGCTGTCGTCGGTCGTTACAGCTTGTAGGTGAAGCCTGCCATCAGGTTCGCCGGCTCGCCGTACATGTTGAAGGTGCTGGTGGAGCCGACCCGGTAGAAGTACTCCCGGTCGAGCAGGTTGTAGAGATTCAGGGTCGCCTGCATTCTGTCGTTGATCTCGTAACGCACCGCCGCATCGAACAGGGCATAGCCCCCCTGGTGGGTCTCGACCCCCTTCTGGTTGAAGCCGTAGTCGCTCACCGCCGTCATCCCGGCCCCGAGGTGCAGCCCCTGCACCCAGTCGGCCAGGTGGTAGTCGGTCCAGAGGGAGAGGGCGTGACGGGGAATGGTGTCGAATTTCGGGTTGTGATCCCCGGCCTTCTCCTCGATGTCGGTGAAGGTATAGCCGGCCATCACCATCCAGTTCTGGCTGAGATAGCCGCTCGCCTCCAGCTCCACCCCTTGCGTCTCCACCTTGCCGGTGGCCCAGTAGGTGTTGGTGATGGCAATGCCCTGATCGTCGTAGGCCTGGGCCGCGATGTTGTCGTCCTTCATCAGGAAGAGGGTCGCCCGGGTGTTGAGCAGGCCGTCACGCAGCGAGGACTTGATGCCGGTCTCCCACTGGCTGCCCTCCCGGGGCTTGAGCAGGTTGCCGCTCTCGTCCTGGCTGGTCTGGGGCTTGAACACCTTGGAGTAGCTGGCATACCAGGCGTGTTCGTCGCTCAGGTCATAGACGGCCCCCGCGTAGGGAGTGAGCTTGCCGTTGAACGCACTGGACTCGCCGCTCTGGGCTCCGGAACTCAGGGTCGTGCTGACGGCATCCAGATCGTACCAGGAGACGCGGGCCCCGGTGATCACCGCGAGCGGCTCCAGCAGACGCCAGGTCACCTTGCCATACAGACCGAGCTCCGACTGCTCCTCATGGTCATTCTTGGTGTAGCTGTAGTCCGGCTTGGCGACCCGGGTCGGGTCGAAATCGAACACATTGATCTTGCCGAGGTTGCGGTTGGTGTAGGTCTGGATGTCCGACTCGTAGCGCTTGTAGTCGGAGCCCAGCACAAACTCGCTCTTGTGCCCCAACAGATCGAACATCTGACTGTAGTTGGCATCGAAGGCCATGTTCTTCTGCTGGTTCCCCTGGCCGTTGAACATCAGCCCGGTGTTGCCCGCCGCGTCCACGGGGCCGTTGGTGAAGGTCTGCTCCAGCCGCATGTCGTGATCCATGTAGCGGGCCGAGACCTGACCCACCCCGCCGTTGGCAAAGGCGTGTTGCAGCGAGGCCCCCACATCCGTGGTGTCGGCGTCGAAGAAGTCTTCAGCCGACCCCAGGTAGGTGCTGCGGCCGATGTCGAGCAGGGAGCCGTCCTTGTACGCCGGCAGGCCGTTGGTGGGCAGGATGTCCTTGGTCTGGTGCAGGGCGTAGACGGAGAGGCGGGTGCGATCCGAGAGATCGAACTCCAGGGTGCCGTAGTAGGTACCGTTGTCGTTGTTGTTGTAGTCCACCTGGTTCTTGATGTCGGCGTTGGCCACCACGACGCGACCGCGCAGGGAACCCTCGTCGTTGAGTGCGCCCCCCATGTCCGCCTCCAGGTAATGCCTGTCCCAGCTGCCATAGCGCGCCGTGACCGAGCCCTTGAAGGCGTCGGTCGGACGCTTGAGCACCATGTTGATCACGCCCCCCAGCTCGCTGGTGCTGTTGAAGAGGCCGGAGGGGCCCCGCATGATCTCCACCCGATCCACCGCCGCCAGCGACGGCAGGGTGCCGTACTTGCTCTGCATGGGCGATGGCAGGCCGTTGAGGTTCACCTCGTCGTACTCATAGCCGCGGGAGAAGATGGAGGAGCGACCGCTGTCATTGACCAGGGTGCGCAGACCCGGCGTGAACTTGGCCAGATCGTCAACCGCCACGAAGTTGCGCTCCTCGATGTAGTCGTTGGTCAACACGGTGATCGACTGGGGGATGTCTTTGAGGGCCGCCGGCGTCTTGGTGCCGACGGTGGCCGAGTCGACCCCATAGCCTCCCGTCTCCTCCGACGGCGACATCCCGTAGAGTGGATTGCCATAGACGACCAGGGTTTCGTCCGGCTTGATGTCCGGTGTGTGTGCCCCTGCCGGGGCGGCAAAGGTGACGGCCAGAGCGGCAGAGATGGCCAGAGCCAGCGGGCTTCGCGCTTTATCCTTCAAGACAACCATAGTAAGAGTGACCTCAAGATAGAGATGATAATCATTTTCATTTGATTTTCCGGGGGCTAATATATCACTCCATCTTCCGCCGCAGTTTTGCGGTGTGGTCATTTCACTCTTCGACATGGTCAAATTGCACATGACTGACACAGTGGCAAGGGATACCAGCGCACGCCAGCGGGGGCGCTTCACCGGCAGGGTGGAGAACCTGGTGATCCAGGAGGGTCTTCGCTTTCACAACAAGGACATCGTTCACAAGGCAGACTTCGCCACCGAGCGGGAGTTGCCGCCGCAGTTGATCATCGCCATTCCCCTCGAGAGCCGGGCCCTGATGACCTATGGCGCCACTCACAGGCTCAAGGGGTGTCGCTTCCACGAGTCCGACCCCATAGTGGCAACCGCCATCCTCTATACCGAGCCCGACATCGTGCAGGGGGCGGCCAAAGCCCAGGTGCGCAGCCGCAGCATCGTCCTCTCCCTGGACCACACCTGGCTCGCCCACAACCTGGCACAGGCGCATCGCAAGGCTTTCGCACAGACCTTCAGCCGCCATCTGAGCCGCGTCGACTGGACCCTGCCCGCTGCCCTTGGACAGATTGCGGAAGCGCTCAATCTCACCAGCAGCCAGAACGCCTCCGAGATGCTGATGCGCAAGGCCTTTGCCCTCAGTGTCTGGGAGAGCCTGATGACCCACCTCCAGCAGGCCGCCTCCCCCTGCTGCCAGCGCCAGAACGAGCAACCGACGCGCCTCAAGATGCTGCTCAGAGATGAAAAAGTGGACGAGATGACCCTGACCGAGATCGCGGCCACCCTCGGCATGAGCGTCTCCACCTTGCAGCGAGCCGCAAAAAAAGAGCTGGGCATGAGCCTGCAGCGCTACCTTCGCCAGCGAAAGCTGCAAGAAGCGCGGGCCAGGCTGGAGGCGCGCAGCCTCTCTCTGCAAGGCGCCGCCGCCCACGCCGGCTATGACCATGTGGCCAATTTCATCACGGCGTTTAGAAAGCAGTTCGGCTTCTCGCCGACGCGGATCGCCAGACAGGGTAAAGAGCAGGAGCAGGCGCCCTCTGCAACGCCTTGAGCCTCCTTGTTCATGCGCAATACATCTTTGCTCTGGGATAGTAGGCACCACGCAGGTGGGGTGGCGCTTGAAATCAGCGCTCGTCATCCACACATTCAGTGCATACAATGCGTTAACGAAGCACAACTGGTCGCTTCACCCCGGAAATCAAGAGGACATCAAGATGGATACCCGTTCTATCTACACTGGCACCCAGGGTGCCGTGCGCGACACCAACAAGGTGCTGCGCAACACCTACATGCTGCTCTCCCTCACTCTTGGCTTCTCAGCCGTGGTAGCCGGGGTAGCAACCGTCATGAACATGCCGCCCCTGCACTGGGCCGTGTTCCTCATCGGTGTCTACGGCCTGATGTTCCTGACCGAGAAGAACCGTGACAACGGCATGGGGCTGGTGTTCACCTTCGCCCTGACCGGCCTGCTGGGCTATAGCCTCGGCCCCATCATCAACATGTACATGAACAACGGCGGCGGCGAGATCGTGATGACGGCGCTGGGCGGCACTGCGCTCACCTTCTTCGGCCTGTCTGCCTATGCCCTGACCACCAAGCGGGATCTTTCCTTCCTCGGCGGCATGCTGTTCGTCGGGTTCTGGGTACTGCTGGTAGCCATGGTCGCCAACATCTTCCTGCAGATGAGCGCCCTGAGCCTGGCCCTGTCCGCCATGTTCATGCTCTTTTCCTCCGGCGCCATCCTGCTGACCACCCAGCAGATCGTGCGCGGCGGCGAGACCAACTACATCTCTGCCACCGTCACCCTGTATGTCTCCATCTACAACATCTTCCTGAGCCTGCTGAGCCTGCTTGGCGGCAACCGCAACTGATGGATGCTTAAGATGCACAAGACCCCGCTTCGGCGGGGTTTTTATTGGCGCCCATTTCTGTCAGGATAAGTTGCAAATCAAGGATATGAAGCGAAGTGGCCCTGATCCAAATCAGGGCCGTTTCGTTGCCGACGGGTTATGCTGTCGTTTTCGTTTCGCTCAAGGGTTGCCTTCATCCCATGCCCATGGACTTCTCAGGTTTATTGCGCCGGCTGCTGACCGACAGCCACATCGATTTCACCTCGTTCAAGGGTGGTTCCTAGCATGCCGATGGATTTCTCCGGCCTGCTGCGCCGGCTGCTGACAGACAGCCACATCTATTTCGCCCTCAAGGTCCTGCTCGCCATCGCGGGGCTGCTCGCCTTCGCGCTGGCAACCGGTGACATCCAGCTCACCGTGCTGCTCTCCCTCGGGGTGGTGGCCGGCGCCATCGCCGAGACCGACGACAGCCTCTGGGGCCGGGTCAAGAACCTCGCCATGACCCTGCTCTGCTTCCTGTTCGCCTCATTGTGCGTGCAGTATCTCTTCCCCACCCCCTGGCTCTTTGCCATCGGGCTCGCGGGCTCCACCTTTATCTTCGTCATGGTGGGTGCCCTCGGCCAACGCTACGCCACCATCAGCTTTGGTTCCCTGCTGATTGCCATCTACACCATGCTGGGGGCCGCCAAGGCACCGGATCTGCTCTATCAGCCGCTGGCCCTGTGCGCCGGGGCCCTCTGGTACGGCCTGGTGTCCCTGGTCTGGCTCTGGCTGCTGCCCTACAAGACCCTGCACGAGCAACTGGCCCAGAGCTACTTCGCCCTCGCCCGCTATTTGCAGGAGAAATCCCGCTTCTTCCCGGCGGATGAGCACGGCGCCCAGGCCATCCGCCACAATCTGGCCCAGCTCAACATCAACCTGGTCAATGCCCTGAACCAGGCCAAGACGGCGCTCAATGCCCGTCTTCATGCCCCCGGCCGCCACGGGGTTGCCCCCGAGCTCGCGGGCCTGCTGCGCCTCTACCTGCTTGCCCTGGAGATCCAGGAGCGGGCCACCTCCAGCCACTACCCCTACAGCAAGCTGGAAGCGGAGCTCAAGCAGGGCATCGTCCTCGACGGCTTCCAGGAGGTGCTGTCACAGCTTGCCCACGCCTGTCAGCAGCTTGGCTACGCCATCCTGGTGCACAAGCCCTACACCCACCACAAACGCATTCACTGGACCCTGGAGGCCCTCGGCGATCAGCTGGAGTTCACCCACCTCAAGCAGCACTACCCCAAGACCCTGCTGACACCGATGAAGTTCCTGCGTCGCAACCTGGCCAGCATCAACCAGTTGCTGCAAAGCGCCGAAGAGCTGCAAAACCCCGCCGCGCCCCCCACCAGCCTGCCTCCCCTGGCACGGCCGGTCGCCCTGCCCCTGCTGGCATTGCTCAGGCAGCACCTGACCCCGAACTCCATGGTGTTTCGCCATGCCCTGCGGCTCTCCCTCGGGCTGGTCGTGGGCTATGGCATTCTGCAGGCGTTTCACCTGGACAAGGGGTACTGGATCCTGCTCACCGTATTGTTCGTCTGCCAGCCGAGCTACAGCGCAACCCGCCGTCGCCTGGTGCAGCGGATGCTCGGCACCTTCGCCGGTATCCTCATCGGCGTGCCCGTGCTCTGGTTCTTCCCCGAGCTGCACCTGCAACTGGGGATCATGGGGCTTGCCGCCTTCCTGTTTTTCACCCAGGTGCGCAGCAACTACAGCGCCGCCGTCTGCTTCATCACCCTCTACGTGCTGATGGCGTT
Organism: Aeromonas sp. QDB30; assembly: GCF_027707645.1. Classification (NCBI taxonomy): domain Bacteria; kingdom Pseudomonadati; phylum Pseudomonadota; class Gammaproteobacteria; order Aeromonadales; family Aeromonadaceae; genus Aeromonas; species Aeromonas sp. QDB30. The sequence goes on from NZ_JAPCIY010000031.1 coordinate 33,813, forward strand.
CAACCTGCTGGATGGCATCGGCTTCGCCATCCTAGGACCCCGCCTGCTCGATACCCTGCTCGGCTGCCTGCTCTCCTACGCCCTGGTGGCCTGGCTCTGGCCCGACTGGCAATACAAGCGGTTGCCGACCCTTATCGCCAACTCCCTGTCCGCCAATGCGAAGTACCTCTCGGCGGTACTCGCCAGCCTGCATCGCCAACGGGATGAATCCCTGGACTACCGGGTGGCCCGCAAGTGTGCCCACCTCGCCGACAGCGAGCTGGCCATGGCCTGGCAGAGCATGCTGGTGGAGCCGAGCAAGCGCCGCCGCTTCCTGGATCTCTGCTTCACTCTCACCTGGCGCAACCATGCCCTGCTCTCCTATATCTCGGCGCTTGGGGCCCATCGCGACAAACTCGAGCCCATCGAGGGGCTGGAGGAGATAAGCCGCCACATCAGCCAGACCCTGGAGCAGGCCGCCGGTCACCTGGCGGGGGAGATGCCGACGCCGCTCGCGGGAGCCTGTCCGGCCATCGCTCCGGAGAGCAGCGAGGAGCAGCTGATGCTGAGCCAGCAGCTCACCCTCATCAGCCAGTTGGCAGACGAGCTGCTGATGCTGGCCAACGACGGCCAGCTGCTGACAGGTCAGGGCGAACCTAGCCGGACATAGCCGCCGGACCGATCCCGCCCGAGGCAGGTGCCAAGCGCCGCCCCGGTTGCCGGACGGGACGCAAGGCGCTACCATGCCCGCCCCATTGAGATAGCCTTTTCGAGGAAGCGTCATGTCCGAGCCACACCATTTGCAGTTCAACGGCCAACTCATCGAGACCGATGCCCAGGGCTATCTGCGCCACAGCGAGCAATGGAGCGAGGCGCTGGCCCTGGCGCTGGCCGAGAAAGAGGGGATAGTGCTGGAGGATCCCCACTGGGAAGTGGTGCGTTTCGTGCGGGCCTTCTATCTGGAGTTCAACACCTCCCCCGCCATCCGCGCCCTGGTCAAGGCAATGGAAAAGCAGTATGGCCCGGAGAAGGGCAACAGCCGCTACCTCTACAAGTTGTTCCCGGAAGGCCCCGCCAAGCAGGCCACCAAGATCGCAGGCCTCCCCAAGCCGGTGAAGTGCATCTAGGCCTCCTCGGCAGCCCGATAGCCCGATATCCACACTGCCTCCCCCGTGTTGGACACAAAAAAAGACCGCGCCCATGTTGCCATGAGGCGCGGTCTTTTCATTTCATCATGCTGTCAGGGGTTGTAGGCCACCACGGAGCCGCTCAAGCCCGTCATCTGGCTGATCCGGCTCTGCATGCCCTGCAACTTAGCCTTGGAGACATCCGGCCCGATGAAGACCCGGTTGATCTGCCCCTGCACCGGGGTTCTCGGCGACGTCTGGGCCGAGTAGCCCGCCGCCCTCAGCTTGCTCACCAGGGCATTGACGCTGTCTGCATTCTTGAAGGCGCCGAGCTGCAGGATCCAGCTCCCCTGAGCCGGGGCTGCTGCTGCCGGTGCCGTAGTCGGCTGGGCCATCTTGCTCGCGATGAGATCATCCATGGTCTTGATCTGGCCCGCCTGTGGCTTGGCCTCCACCGGTTTTTGCACCTCTACCGGCTTGGTTGGCACCGGCTTGGGTTTGGGCTGCTCCACCGGTTTCTTGGCGATCACTTCCGGCTTGGGCTCGGGTTTGGGCTGGGGCTTGGGTTGCGCCACGGCCTGTACCGGCTGCTGCTGGGTGATGGGAGCCTGACTGGCTCCCGCTGGATTGGCTCCCCCCTGATTGGCCAGGGTCACGGTATCGCCAATCTCCTCTACCTGCCACTGGGTCGCGGCAGAGGCCTGCTGCTGACTCGCCAGATGCTCGGCCGGCAGGGTGCTCGCCGCCGAGACCTGAAGCGCAGGCTTGGCGGGCTCCAGCTCCGGACGCAGGGGGATCTTGGCAAAGGCCTCGTCCTTCTGCTCCAGCTTGTTGCCGTCCATCAGGTCCGGCAGAAAGATGACCACCAGGGCGACCAGGATGACGGTCCCCACCAATCTGTTTTGAAACTTCGAAGCCAAGTTAATTTCCACCCATGTTACTTAGGATCCATTGCAATCTTGCACACTTCGCAAAGAACGCCTCCCCTCACGCCGGCTGGCGAAGCCGGGTCCCTCGCCACCCACTTGGCCTGAAAGGGGATTATCCAGTGCAAAACCCGGCCCGTCGTCACGTTGACGGAGCCAGGGGAGCGAACGGCTCAGACCGAGCCCAGAGCCAGCACGTCGGCGACAGTGTAAAACGAGCCGAACACAATGACCATATCGTCAGGACTCGATGCGGCCAAGGCGGCGCCGAAGGCATCCCCCACGCTGGCAAAGGTGAGCGCCGCGCCCCGGCCGCTGCCAAGGGCCGTCGCCAACTGGTCGGCCGTGGCCGCGCGCGGGCCGTGGAGGCTTGCCAGGAACCACTCGTCAATCAGACCGTCAAGCTCGGCCAGCGACCCCGCCATGTCCTTGTCCTTGAGCATGCCAACCACGGCGCAGCGCTTGCCCTTGCCGGGGAGCTGACGCAGCTGGCTGGCGAGATAGGCGGCAGAGTGGGGATTGTGGGCCACGTCGACGATGACCAGCGGCGAGGTTTGCAACTGCTGCATCCGGCCAGCCAGGCGGGCATTGGCCAGGCCGTCGCGGATGGCGGACTCCGCCAATGGCAGACCGAGGGACTCCAGGGCCGCCAGCACGGTGACCGCATTCATCAGCGGCAGGGTCGGTTTGGGCAATCCCGACCAGTGGTGCAGGCCGTGATAATCCCAGTCACCTTCATGCTCGTCACCACGAAAATCGATGCCGACCTGACGCAGGCAGGCGCCGAGGCGCGCCGCTTCGCTGGCGATGGTCGACGGCGGATTGGGCTCCCCGCTGATGGCGGGTTTACCTTTGCGATAGACGCCAGCCTTCTCCACCGCCACCGCCTCCCGGGTATCCCCGAGCCAGTCGCAGTGATCCAGGGCAATGGAGGTGATCATGGCGACGTCTGATTCCACCACATTGGTGGCGTCGAGCCGCCCCCCCAGCCCCACTTCCAGCAAGAGCACATCGGGCGCGGCGCGTCGAAACAGCCACAGACCCGCCAGGGTGGCGAACTCGAAGAAGGTGAGGGCGATGTCGCCCCGGGCGGCTTCCACCTCGGCAAAGGCCGCGCAGTGATCGCCATCGGCCAGCTCCTGGCCATTGACGCGCACCCGCTCGGTAAAGCGCAGCAGATGGGGGGAGGAGTAGACACCGACCCGGTAGCCGGCGGCCATCAGGATGCTGGCCGCCATGGCGCAGGAGGAGCCCTTGCCGTTGGTGCCCGCCACCGTGATCACCTTGAACGGCAGTTCGGTGAGGCCCATGCAGCGGGCAACCGTGCCGACCCGCTCCAGCCCCATGTCGATGTTGGCCGGGTGGATCTGCTCCAAATAAGAAAGCCAGTCGACCAGCGACCGGCTTTGGGATTGTTGCATGTGTGAACTCATCTTCAGTCTTCGATGACCTGTGTGTTCATCAGCTTGGCCAGCAGACCGGCCAGACGGTTGCGCATTTCGCGCCTGTCGATGATGAGATCGATGGCGCCCTTCTCCAGCAGGAACTCGGAGCGCTGGAAGCCTTCCGGCAGTTTCTCGCGCACGGTCTGCTCGATGACGCGGGGGCCGGCAAAGCCGATCAGCGCCTTGGGTTCGCCTACGTTGATGTCACCCAGCATGGCCAGACTCGCGGAGACGCCACCCATGGTGGGGTCGGTCAGCACGGAGATGAAGGGCAGGCCCGCCTTGGTGAGGCGATCTAGGGCCGCACTGGTCTTCGCCATCTGCATCAGGGAGAACAGGGCTTCCTGCATCCGCGCACCACCGGAGGTGGAGAAGCAGACCAGGCCGCGGCCCTCCTTGATGCTCTCCTCGACGGCGCGCACGAAGCGGGCACCGACCACGGAGGACATGGAGCCCCCGATGAAGGAGAACTCGAATGAACAGGCGACGACCGGTACCCCCTTAAGGGTCCCCTTCATCACCACCAGCGCATCCTTCTCGCCCGTCTCTTTCTGGGCGGCAGACAAACGATCCTTGTAGCGCTTGGAATCCTTGAATTTCAGGATGTCTTGCGGCTCCAGCTCGGCCGCGACTTCGCTGCGTCCCTCGGTGTCGAGGAAGCTCTCGAGACGGGCACGGGCGCTGATGCGCATATGATGGTCACACTTGGGGCACACTTCGAGATTGCGCTCCAGCTCTGCCCGGTAGAGCACCTGTTCGCAAGCAGTACACTTGGTCCACACCCCTTCCGGAATGTTGTGACGACGCGGTGTGGTGATCTTGCTCTTGGGAAGGATCTTCTCAAGCCAGCTCATGGAATTCCTTAATGCATTTGTGCCTGACAAAACACATCGAGCCTTGATTGTTCAATGACTTAACGGCTCGATGGCAATAAACGACGGATCATTAAACCACAAATTTTCGGGCCCAGTTACTAAAAACTGGTCGTACCCGGTGCCGAGTCCGGCAGCCACAGCGGGCCGAGGGGCGGCCGGGGCAACCCGAATTCGGCCGGGTAATCCACATCCACCAGATAGAGGCCGCCCGCCTTGGCGGTCGGGCCCGCCAGGTTGCGATCCTTCGCCGCCAGCACCTCGGCAATCCACTCCACCGGTTGAAGCCCCTGCCCCACCAGCAGCAGGGAGCCGGTGATGTTGCGCACCATGTGATGCAGGAAGGCGTTGGCCTTGATGTCGAGCACGATGTAGGGGCCGGAACGGCTGACACACAGGTGGGTCACATTGCGCCAGGGGGTGTTGGACTGACAGGCGACAGCCCGGAAGGTGCTGAAGTCGTGCTCCCCCAGCAGGCTCTGGCCGGCCTGGTGCATCAGCGTCGCATCGATGGCTTCGTGGTAGTGGCTGACGCCTTGGCCCAGGATCGCCGGGCGGTAGTTGTGGTTGTAGATGACGTAACGGTAGCGACGGGCGGTGGCGCTGAAGCGGGCATGGAAATGCTCGTCCACTTCCCTGACCCAGCGCACGGCGATGTCAGGGGGCAGGTTGGAGTTGAGCCCCAGGGTCCAGGCGCCTTCTGCGCGGTTCGACTCGGTATCGAAGTGGATCACCTGGCCGGTGGCATGCACCCCCGCATCGGTGCGACCGGCACACTGGATGGAGACGGGGTGGTTGGCGATGCGGCTGAGGGCTTTTTCCAGCTCCTCCTGAACGCTGATCACTTCGCGCTGGCGCTGCCAGCCGAAGTACCGGCTGCCGTCATATTCAATACCAAGGGCAATTCGCATGGGTAACGGTATCTTCTGATGAAAGGATGCAGTGAAAGAAACGGGGCGGATTATACGCGCTTGGGCTCAAAAGTCCCAGACCGGGCGAGGCCGCGGTGCGGGGCCCCCAAAGAGAGAGGGCAGCCTGCGGGCTGCCCTCTCTGGTGCATGGATGACAAGGGCCTGCCTAGCCCAGGCGCTTGAGCAGCTTCTGCGCCTCGCTGCGCTGGTGCTCGCTGCCCTGGGCCACCGCCTCTTCCAGCAGCTCGCGGGCGCTCTCCTTGTCGTCGATCTCGAGGTAGGCCCGGGCCAGATCCAGCTTGGCCCCCACCCCGCCGTCATCGGCATCCACATCAAAGCCGTTGGACTCCGGCAGCACCTCGGGGAAACCGTCCAGCCCCACATCCAGGGAGAAGCCCTGATAGGGTTCCTGCTCCGTGCTGCTGGCATCGGCATCGGCCAGCAGCTTGTCGATTTCAACAAAGTCGCTGTCTTGCACCTGTTCGCGGGGCTTCACCTCCCCCTGATGAGACTCCACCTCGGCGAAGGCATCCTCGAAGTCCGCCAGGGCCAGCTCGCTGGGATCCCACTCGGACGCTGCCGGCTTGGTGGGCTCCAGCCCGAGCTCGGCCAGCATATCGTCCACATCGTCCTTGCCAAACCCCGTCTCGTCGATGTGCGGCGCCTTGGCGGCAAGCTCATCGTCGGTCGGCTCGCCAAACCCGGTCTCTAGATCGCTCAGATCGAAGTTGGCCAGTGTCTCGTCACGCTGGCTGCGGCTCTCCTCCTGGGCCTGGGCCAGATCCGCTTCCAGATCCGCGTCCAGCTCGGCAAACAGGGCGGCCTGCAGCTCCTCCTCGGTCATGATCTCGTCATGACCACGAGCAGAGGAGGTGGGCTCGTCGGAGAGATCGAGTTCCGGCACCACGGGCAGATCGAAGTCCCCCTCGTGGGCCAGATCCAGCTCGGGCACCAGATCCGGATCCCGGTTCGCCGTCGTCACCGCAGGCTCCACATCAAAAGCGGAGAGCGCCGTCTCGTCATCCCGGAAGATGACATCGGCGGCAGCACTGGCGCCATCTTGCTTCCTGCTCACTTCCGGCTCGTTGAGATCCGGCATGCCATGGAGGGGCTCGTCATCCGCGATGCCCACCGTCATCAGCTGATCAAACTCGCTGTTCTCGTCTCCCATGACCATGGAGGTCGACTCGGAGAGGCTCTTCTCCTGCTCTTCCAGCTCGCGGCGGGCACGAGCACGCAGCCAGAGCGTGACCAGGGCAAGCACCAGGAGTACCGGCAGCAGGATGATCATGGCGAGATTGAGCGGCGAAGAGAGCAGCTCCATCAGCCAGCTCTGTTTGGGCACCGGCGCCACCACGGGAGGCGTCGGATTGGCCTTGAGTTCAGCCACCTCTTTTTGCAGGGCGGTCTGATCCTGCAACTGGGCCTTGAGGGTCTCCACCTCTTCGGTCAGGGCTTGCAGGCGCAGCTTGAGCCTGTGGTTCATCTCGGTGACCTGGCCGAGCTGGGCGTTGGCATCTTCCAGAGCCAGCGCCATCTCGGTGGAAGGTTTGCCCACCGCAGTGGCGGGCAGGGGCGCCGGCGCCGTGCTGTCGGCGCTGCTCGCAGCAGCGCTCACCACCACGGGAGTGGAGACAGCCGCCTTGGCGGTCTCCTTCACCTCGGGGGCAGGAGCCGTCGCCTTGGGTGCCGCCGGGATCGGCGCCGCCTTGGGCGGTGTATTCTTGGCCACCACAGCCGGCTTGGCCGGAGCAGGCTTGCTCGCCACCGGCTGGGCGACGTGGGATTGCTTGTTGGCCAGGTATTTGGGGCTCAGCCCCTTCCAGCTCGCGTTGTCGCTGTTGAAGCGACGGCGTGCTTCGGCATCCGTGATGCGCCCCGCCTCTGCGGCGGTGGGCAGCAGGATGTGGGACCCAACCAGAATATGGTTGATGTTGCCGTCTGCGAAGCTTCGGGGGTTCTTGTCATAGATGGCCACCATGGTCTGGTAGACGCTTACCCGGTTGGAAGGGCGATGCTTGCTCGCCAGACTCCAGAGGGTATCGGTGGGACGCACGGGACCATAACTGCCAGCCGACGCAGCAGGCACCTGACGCACGATGGGCTCGGCTCTGGGCAGGGTGACGGGCGCCACGGGCTGGGCCCGGGGCTCTGGTTGCACCGCGGGGGGCGGTGAGCCATCCGGTCCCTTGAGTTCGACAAAGAAGGGTTCTCGCGCCCCCTCTTCGGCCTGAACCGTGCCCAGAAGCCCCAATGCGAGTAGCGTTGCCAGCGTTATGCGGGAATGTCCCATATTCGTTCCTTCGTATGACGGCCCTATCACATTGAAAAATCTGGATAGTTACCCCAAAACAATCGGCTCAATATAAATCAGGCGCCGGTCTCAAGCCAGCGATCCGACATATTTCGCGCCCGGCGGCGACCAGAAAGCAGCCCCAGACGCGAACCAGAGTGTAGAAAAAAACCTAGTCCACTGATATCACACGGTATTCCAAAAACCGGAGAGTGGGTTCCCGGTCACATACCGGGGCCAGGGCGCCCACATCAAGGCGGGGTTCCCTCCCCGCCCGGGGCCGACATCCGGCCTCAGAGGTAGTCGCGTACCAGCAGTTCGGCAATCTGCACGCTGTTGGTTGCCGCGCCCTTACGAACGTTATCGGCCACGATCCACATATTGATACCACTCGGATGAGAAATATCCTGGCGTACCCGCCCGACCATCACATCATCCTGACCGGTGGCATCGCGCACCGGGGTCGGGTAGTCCCCTTCATCATCAAACAGGGTGACGCCCGGGGCATTGCGCAACAGATCCTTGACCTGCTCGGCGTCCAGCGGCTGGTGCAGCTCCACATGGACCGCCTCGGCGTGACCATAGAAGACCGGTACCCGCACGCAGGTAGGGTTCACGGCGATGCTGGCATCCCCCAGGATCTTCTGGGTCTCCCACACCATCTTCATCTCTTCCCGGGTGTAGCCGTTATCGGTGAAAGCATCGATCTGCGGGATCAGGTTGAAGGCGATCTGCTGCGGATAGAGGGTCGGCTCCACCGGACGGCCGTTGAGCAGGTGGGCGGTCTGGCCCGCCAGCTCGCTCACCCCTTCCTTGCCGGAGCCGGAAACGGATTGGTAGGTCGCCACGTTGATGCGACTGATGCCTACCTCGTCATGCAGGGGCTTGAGGGCCACCAGCATCTGGATGGTGGAGCAGTTGGGGTTGGCGATGATGTTGCGGTTGCGAAAATCGGCCAGCGCGTCCGGGTTCACTTCCGGAATGACCAGGGGAATGTCCTCGTCGTAGCGGAAGCAGGAGGTGTTGTCGATGACGATGCAGCCGTGCTCGGCGGCGATGGGCGCCCATTTGGCCGAGACCTCGGCACCGGCGGAGAAGAGTGCAATCTCCACCTGGCTCCAGTCAAAGGCCTCCACGTCAAGGATGTCGACGTTCTTGCCGCCAAAACGCACCGTGTCCCCAGCGCTGCGACTGGAGGCGAGCGGATAGAGGGTCGCTACCGGGAAGGCGCGCTCCTCCAGGATCTCGATCATGGCCTGACCCACGGCGCCGCTGGCACCCAATACCGCTACGTTGAATTGCTGACTCACTGATCTGTTCTCCTGTGATGCGGCCCGTCGGGGCCGGGCATGAGGGCCCCGGCTGGCACGCGTATCGGTTTGATGACAGGCCCGCCATGATGCCGGGCCGGGGGGAAGCGCCGCCTGGGCAAGCCCCTCCCCTTGTTGAAATCGGGTTTATTGCTTCGAGACGGCAAAGCCCAGTCGGGCCAGTCTGTCGTCGGCGAAGGGCCCTTTCAGTTGCAAGGCGCCCAATTCGCGCCGCTCGGGGTAGCGCTTGCGCTGCTCATCGAAGCTGCCGGGCAGCCCGATCCGGTTGCGAAAACGGGCGTCGTCACGGCGCACGTCATAAACAAGGTGGACAAGCTGCTTGATGAGCGCCTGATCCGCCGGCTGCCCCGGCGTCAGCTCGCGCACCTCGGGGGCAGGCAGCAGGGATTGCAGATCCTGGCGCGGGGTGCGCCCCAGTTGCCGGCACAGCGCCTCATAGAGCATCCAGGTGCCACGGGCCTTGCCTTCCAGGCTGTAACCGGCGATGTGCGGGGTGGCCAGCTCGGTATGGGGCACCAGTTCATTGAGGGGCTCCGGCTCTCCTTCCCACACGTCCATCACCAGTCGCAGGGGATGGGGTCCCTGCTGGCGGACAAGCAGGGCACGGTTGTCCCACACCTCGCCGCGGGAGGCGTTGATGAGGATCTGCCCGGCCGGACGCTCGGCGATCTCCTCGGCTCCCAGCAGGTGGAAGGTGGCCTCATCCCCTTCACGAAGATAGGGGACATGGAAGCTGACGATGTCGGCATCCAGGGCAGTGCGGTAATCCACGAAGTCGCCAGCGGCGCCGCTACGGGCCAGGGGCGGGTCGCAGCGCAGCACCTTCATCCCGAGCGCCTCGGCCTTGCCGGCCACGCTCTCGCCGGTGTTGCCGGCGCCGATGACGGCGAGGCTCATCTCGCTCAAGGTCAGCTCATGGCGTTCCGCCAGAACCAGCAGGGCGGAGAGCACGTAGTCCCCCACCGACACCTTGTTGCAGCCGGGGGCGCTGAAGAAGAGGATGCCCCGCGCCGCCAGCAGCCCCTGATCGATGTGATCCGTGCCGATGGTGGCCGTACCGACAAACCCCAGCCTGGGGCAACTCGCCAGGAGCGCTTCGTTGACCCGGGTCACGGAGCGCACCAGCAGCACATCCGCCTCTTGCAGATCCGCGGCCCTTATTTCTCGTCCCGGCAGGGGAACCACTTCACCAAATTCCGCAAACAGCTCCACCGCATGGGGCATATTTTCATCAACGACGATCTTCATCGGCACGCATCTCGTCCACAAGGGCCACAGGCGCGCCATTCTAGCCCAAACGCGACGGATTTTCAGAGGCTTGTTGGCAGACCGCTCTGCGGCCATCTTTCCGTCTTCCGGCCTCAGGTGCGGGCACGATGTCCGGCAGCATCATATGTAACAGCCTGTTGCCCTCGCCCCCTTCGCCTTGACCAGAGCAACCTGACTGGCACAATGACGCCTCTTTCTAGCCGCTCGCGCCACCGAACCGGACCCCTTGATGCCGACTCACTCCTCTTCGTTGCCACGCCGCAAGGTGCTTCATTTCAATGCCCTCCTGCTCCTTCCCCTGCTGCTGCTCGTCTGCCTGCCCTGGCAGCCGTTCATGACCCAGGCCCTGCAATCGGGCTGGCTATGGTGGCCCTACGCCCTCACCCGCATGGTGGACTTGCCGGGGCTGGTCTTCACCATCGCCGCCCTGCTGCTGCTCACAAGACACAAGCTGACGCTGGACGGTCGCGCCTTGTTGGCGCTGGCTGGCGCCCTCTTTGCCGTGCTGGCGAGCGACTGGGTCATCAAGAGCCTCATCAAGCTGCTGACCGAGGAGCCCAGGCCCTACCTCATCTGGCTGGAGAGCCAGGAGCTGATCCCCGCCATCCGCCAGTTCTATGGGGGAAGCCAGGCCCTTCGCAGCGAACAGGTCCACGCCGCGACCCAGTTGCTGGCGCTGCCCGCCTGGCTCGGCCAGCACTGGCAGGCAGAGGTCAACTACGCCTTTCCCTCCGGTCACAGCATCGCCGCCATGAGCCTCGCCCAGTTCTTCGGCCTGATCTGGCTGGCCCGGGCACCCGCCGGGGCCTGGCTGCTGCCACTCTGGGCCATCGGGATCGGCCTCTCGCGCACCCTTATCGGCATGCACTGGCCCCTGGATGTGCTGGCAAGCGCCCTGCTTGGCAGCCTTACCGCCCTCCTGGCCGCCCGCTGGTGGTTGCGCCACTACTGACCTCCAATAAAAAACGGGCACCTGGGTGTAATGCCGATCAGTTAAGGATCCATTGACCGATCCTCAGGCTGTGTAAGAATCCGAAACTCCTTGTTGGGTTTCGG